>RFHE01000381.1 GCA_003696445.1 Calditrichota bacterium
CGCGCAAAACAGCAATTCGGACCGGCTCCCGCCGCAGGGAACCTCTAAAGAACAATTGGACTGGCTGCAGCAAAACATTTCGTCAAAGGCAAGGTCTTGCTCTCAGGGCGGGCAACCCCAAAAGGAGAGAGCACGATCACTCCGGCGGCGGTGGCACCCCTTCGGGGTAGAAGGTCCCTTCGGCCCCGCCCAACACGGCAATGCTGTCCAACGCGCTGTTGTGGAGAAACACTTTAATCGTATCGGCGGTGGCCACGTTAATCCCTTTTTCTCCGGAGGACTCGGAGAACAGATATCGGCTGCGCGCCTGGCCGATGGCTCGCACCTCACGGAGCTCGCCGGATTTAAAAAAGGCAAAAATGGTCTTCCCGGTCAGGCGATTGATCTGTCCGCTCAACGAGTCGGCCGGGGATTCAAACTGAGCAGCGCCCAGAATGGAAATTTGCTGAATTTCTCCCTCCCGGAACTGTACGACCATCCGATTACCGCGGCCGATGTGCTCACCCTGGCGAGCCACCGGCGAACCCTCCAGGTGGGCTCGTTGCTGATCCAAAAAATAAATCGCCGAATCGCATCGGGCTTCCAGCGTTCCTTGAACAATGCGAACCGAGTCCACTGCCACGGCCCGCCTGGGTTCGCCGGACCAGTATTCCAGCCGATGAGCAAAGATGTGCAGAGTATCCTGTTCGGGACGGGCCTGAACAAAATGGGCTCTGCCGGTTACAACACTTCGCCCCGCAGCAGGAAAATTCTGCCCTTCCTGAGCCGTTACCTCCACCTTTTCTTCCTCATTCTTCAGGTAAACGCCGCTCCGGGCTAACGATTGGTCGCTATCGTAGTAGTATTCAAGATATGGGGTTCGCAGCAGGCGGTTTTTTCGAACCACCTCCACCTGGCCGGTAGCAATGGCTTTCTGGATATTCTGGTAATAGGTAACCTTTTCCGCCCGCAATGTCTCCTGCCCGCGCTGCAGGATCACATGGCCTTCCAGCAACACCATCTGCTTTTGCTGGTTGTACACCGCCCGGTCGCAGAAAATTTCCAGCGTATCTTGCCGGGCATGAACATGACCTTCCAGAATACGCAACAGCGTTCCATTTTCCATCTGGACCCGGGTTAGATCCGCGTGAATCAGCTCGAAACGGGAAGGCGGTTGCTCGGACAATTGCAGGCCTACCCGGGGGCTGCTGGCCGCCCAGAAAAGAAACAACATGGGGATGCCCCACAATACAATGGATGTCGGCCCTGGGGAAGCCTTCATGGGGTTTTCTTCTTCTCCAGCGGAACCAGCCGTCGGGTCACACCCCGGGCATTGTAAATCTCGAAGTGGGTCAGGTCGGGATCGGAAATAAACCGGTCCCCCATCAGGGTATCCGTTTTTGTGGTAAAAGTGACCGGAAGGTCGCTGACAATTTTCTGCTGGTGCTTGTCCCAACGCAATTCTTCTGTCCTCAGAACCACACCGCTGTCGGAAATCACCACCACATTGCCCCGAGCCACAAACCGCTCTACTTTCTGAAAAAGGGTACCCTCCTTTGCGGTAAGCCGGGAGGCATGCTGGCCTGCGGCGTTAAAAAAATCGGCCGCCACGCTGTCCTTCAGTACAGTTTTGTGTTCCTTATTGAAACTGGCCAGATAAGCCGCCCAAATGCGCGCTACCGGCCGACCATCCCGGGTAATAAGGATGGTGGAATTCCAGGTCTCCTGATCAGGTTGCTTAACCAGGGTGCCGGCGGAATCCAAGGTGTTTGGTTCCAGGTCCTGCAAATCGCTGCAACCGAATCCACCGACCAGGAGGATGCCTACCAGCAGGAAAATCAGCCAGAGACGCATAAAAGGGAGCTTCACAATTTGTTTCATCCAGTTCCACACGCTCAGTTATGTAGGCCCTTCACACCAGGCCCGCTTGCATCAAATCGTGAAGATGGACCACACCTACCAGCCGCCGGGAATCATCAAGCACCGGCATGGCGATGATCCGGTAGTGCTCCATTTTTTTCAAAGCCGTGTAAGCCAGCGTTCCCACCGAAATGACCTTTGGGTCTGGATTCATCACCTCCCTCACTGGAATATGAAAAAAATTCTCGGTGTGTTCCACCAGGCGATTTAAATCTCCGGTAGTAATAACACCCAGCACCTTTTTATCCGGGGTCACCACCATGCAGATCCCCCGTTTTTCCGCCATTTCCAGAACCGCTTGTTTCATGCTGGCCTCTTCGGGCACAAAAGGAACGCGCGGTCCGGTTTCCATTACGTCGTCCACCAGTAAAAGCAGGCGTTTGCCCAACGTACCGGCGGGATGCAGGAAAGCAAAATCCTCTCGGCTAAACCCGCGCATTTCCAGCAGGGTAATGGCCAGCGCGTCGCCCAGGGCCAGCATGGCTGTGGTACTGGAGGTCGGCGCCAGGTCGTGCGGGCAGGCTTCGGTAACCGAACCGATGTTCAGTACCGCATCGCTGTACCGGGCAAGGGGGGAGACCGGATTAGCCGTGATGGCAATGATGCGCACTTTCAGGCTTCTCAACACAGGTAAAAGATGAGCAATTTCCTCGGTGGTGCCGCTCTTAGAAAGGCAAATAACCACATCCTCCCGGTTTACCACTCCCAGGTCCCCATGCAGCCCCTCAGCGGCATGCAAAAAATAGGAAGGCGTTCCAGTAGAAGCCAGCGTGGCGGCAATCTTGCGTCCGATAACCCCCGATTTTCCCAGCCCGGTTACAATAACCCGCCCACGACACTGCAGAATCATTTCCACTGCGCGGACGAAATTTTCGTCGAGCAAACGCACCAATTGCGTCAGCGCTTTTTTTTCGATAGTAATAACCCTCTTCGCTGATTCAAGAATCGACGCCGCTTCAGGGCGCTTCAAAACCCGCGTTTCATCCTGATTGTGAAGGGAGATCATCAGTGTATGCTCCTTGATCCTTTTGGTCGTCAAGCGCCGAATTGGCCAAGAATTGCCTCCAACCTGTTCTGAGCATGAAGGACAAACTCAATTACTTCCCGAACCGCCCCCTGCCCTCCCCGGCGCCGGGTTCGGAAGGGAACCTGATCCTGAATGCTCCAGGCGGCGTTGGCCACTGCCACGGGTAGGCCTACCCGGTTTAGAACGGGCAAATCCGGCAAATCGTCTCCAATAAAACAAAAAGCTTCCCCAGGCAGTTGAAGTGCTTTGCTAGCCTGCTGAAAAGCAGCCAGCTTGTCCTTGACGCCCAGATACAGGTGGGGAATGCCCAGTTCACCAGCCCGGTAACGGATAGCCTCGCTTTCCCGTGCGGAGATTAAGCCCAACGCCAGACCAGCCATCCGGGCTAACTTTATGCCCTGGCCATCCAGTGCGTTAAAAATTTTCAGCTCTTGCTGGCGCGTGTCGTAGGCAATTTCGCCGGCGGTGAGTACTCCATCCACGTCCATAAAAATAGCCCGCACAAGCCGCGCCCGCCGCCATAAATCACGACTATGTTGTGGCAGACAATACATCGTCTCTCCCCTGGTAAGGGATTGCTGTAAATTTCATTATCGGTTAATCCGAGATCATGGTTGAGTGGGTTTACCAGTTGGACTCAGGCGGATTTTTGTCACACACTGATGAAGGGCTAACAGTTGTTCAACTACCTGGCCAACCTGTTCCAGTGGCAACTGGGTTTGGGCATCGCTGAGGGCCTGAGCAGGCGAAGGGTGCACTTCCATGAAAATTCCCGAAACGGCACCGGTGGCCAGGGCAGCCTTTGCCAGGGGCAGAATAAACTCCGGTCGCCCACCGCTGGCCCTACCCGCAGCACCTGGTAATTGAACACTATGGGTGGCATCGTAAATCACCGGCCAACCACTTTTGGCCATAATCACCATCCCGCGCATGTCCACTACCAGATTGCGGTAACCAAACGTGGTGCCCCGTTCGGTTAGTAGAATGTTTGAATTGCCCGTGCTGGCAACCTTTTCAGCGGCCAGCTGCATGTCCTCGGGAGCCAAAAACTGCCCCTTTTTAATATTTACCGCCCTCCCACTTCGCCCTGCGGCCAGCAGCAGATCAGTCTGGCGGCACAAAAATGCTGGGATTTGCAGCACATCCGCTACCTCGGCCACTACCGGAACCTCCAGTTCGGAATGGACATCGGTAAGCAATGGGAGCTCGAAAGCCTGCTTTACTTCTTCCAGAATGTTCAACGCCCGCTCCATCTCCAGGCCGGTAAAGCCGTGCAGGGAGGTCCGATTGGCTTTTTTGTAGGAGGCCTTAAAAATAAACTGGATCGGTAAATCCTCAACCGCCGTTTTTAATCCCTCGGCAGTCCGAAAAACCATGTCGCGGTTTTCCACCACACAGGGGCCGGCAATAAGGGTGAGAGGTTGTTCCAAACCAATCTTGAAACCAGCTACAGACACGTGTGGAGGGGCCATGGATTTGCTCCTCATCGTGAGGCCGTTACCCGGGCGGTGGTTTCAATGGCTCCACTGTGGGCCAACGCCGCTCCAACAAAATGCACAAACAAGGGATGGGGCCGCATGATCCGGCTTTTCAGTTCGGGGTGAAACTGGCAGCCGATGAAGTACGGGTGACCGCTCAGCTCAATAATTTCCACAAGCCGGCCATCCGGCGAAAGGCCGCTGAGAACCATGCCGTGGGCCTGGAGGATTTCCCGGTAAGCATTGTTGACTTCGTAACGATGGCGATGGCGCTCGCTGATTTTGCTGACCCCGTAAATGTGATGTGCCAGCGTTCCTTCCTGAATCACGCAGGGATAGGCTCCCAAGCGCATGGTACCGCCCAGATTTTTGACCGATTTCTGCGATTCCATGATGTGAATGACCGGATGAGGCGTCCTGGGATTAAATTCGGCACTGTCGGCTTCCTTCAAGCCGCAAACGTTGCGCGCAAATTCAATCACGGCACACTGGAGGCCCAGGCATATCCCAAAGAATGGCAGCTGGTGCTCCCGGGCGAACCGAATAGCCTGAAGCATTCCTTCAATTCCCCGCTCACCAAATCCACCGGGGACCAGCAATCCATGCACGTTTTTAAAAAATTTCTCCGGCCCTTCGGCGGTTACCTTCTCGGAGTCCACCCACTTGATGTTTACCCTGGCATCGTTGAGCACACCGGCATGGACAAAGGACTCCACAATACTTTTGTAAGCGTCCTTCAGTTGGGTGTACTTGCCACAGATGGCAATGGTAACCTCTTGGCGGGGCTGCTTAATTTTGTTGACCACCTTTTGCAAAGGGGCAAGGTCGGGGTTTCCGGCCTCGAGACCGAGGCGGCGAACGACCAGATCATCCAGTTTCTGATTGGCCAGCCGGAGTGGCACCTCGTAGATGGTTTCCACATCCACGGCTTCGATCACCGCTTCCGGTTGCACCGAGCAAAACAGAGCGATTTTTTCCCGGGTGGCTTTACTCAAACGGCGATCGGTTCGGCAAATTAAAAATTCCGGTTGAATCCCTATTTCCCGAAGACGCATGACACTGTGTTGCGTGGGCTTGGTCTTCAACTCTCCGGCCGTGGCAATGTAAGGCACCAGGGTTAAATGCATATTGATGGCATGCTCCCTGCCCACTTCCAGACAAAATTGACGGATGGCTTCCAAAAAAGGCAAACTTTCGATGTCCCCGACGGTACCTCCCACCTCGACAATCACCACCCGGGCCTGTGTCTTCTGTGCCAGCAGGGCAATGCGCTGCTTGATTTCGTCGGTAATATGGGGAATCACCTGCACCGTAGCCCCCAGATAATCCCCGCGCCGTTCCTTAGAAATGACCGTGTGGTACATCTGCCCGGTGGTCACATTGTTCATTCGGGACATGTTTTCGTCGATAAACCGCTCGTAGTGGCCCAGATCGAGATCGGTTTCTGCACCATCTTCGGTAACGTAAACCTCGCCATGCTGGTACGGGCTCATCGTCCCCGGGTCCACATTAATGTAGGGGTCGAACTTCATGATGGTTACACTAAGGCCCCGGGACTTTAGCAGAAAACCAAGGGAAGCACAGAAAATGCCTTTGCCCAGCGAAGAGACC
>RFHE01000382.1 GCA_003696445.1 Calditrichota bacterium
CTTCAGGGCGGCTGCCTGGCCGTAAGGGCCCACGTAAACCGGATCGGGGCCGAGCGTTTCCAGAACGGGACGCGCCTCCTGGAACAGCTGTTCCGGGCCGGCTGCCATTACAATCAGGCGGCGCTCCCGGGCCTCCGGCACCGAACCCAGCACCGGCGCCTCCAGATAGCGCCCGCCGGCCTGCTTGATGCGCTCGGCAAACCGGCGGTTCTCTTCGGGCAATATGGTGCTGGTCTGAATAATGAGCTTGTTTTTGAATTGCAGTTCCGGCCGGCTTTGAAACAGGACCTGCTCCACAGCCGGACCGTCTGTAAGCACCACCAGGACGGCCTCGGCCGCTTCGATGGCTTGCGCGGGAGAATCGGCCACCCGGGCGCCCAGCGCCGCCAACGCTTCGGCTTTCCGGCGCGTGCGGTTGTAAACGACCAGCGGATAGCCGGCCTCTAAAAGCCGCCGCGCAATAGCACTGCCCAGAATGCCGGTACCCAGAACGGCCAGCGGCATGGAGCTTTTCTCCCCCACCACTGCCATTACTCCCATTTCACCTTGTATTCAGGCACAATATCGATGGGTAAATCCTCCAGCTGTTGCAGGGACTGCTTTAAAAATTCAGGCATCTGCCCGTAATGGGCTTCCAGCCGCTGTGCGCGGGCATAATCGCCTTCGGCTTCAATCATCAGCAGCTCGTTGGTCAACAGAGTGATGGCCTGGTCGATTTTCGAAAAGTCGATGCTGTACCGGCCGGTTGCTTCGTCGAAAACAATGCCGCCATGGTCGCGCAGGAAATTAAAGGAGACCAGGGCCGCCTTGCCATGGGCCTCGCCGGTACCGAAACGAATGGTCCGGAAAATACTGCCCAGGTAACTGACCAGATGCTGGCGGCGCATGGCCGGATCGATGATGTCGTTTTCCCGAAAGTAGCGCAGGGAGTGCAGCCCGGCCAGATCGGCCTTGTTCTCTTCGATCCAGGAGTACAGTTCGCGCAGAGCCACGTTCACCGGTGTTTTGGTCCCGTGCACGTATCGGGGACCAATGCCGTGGGCGATTTCGTGCATCAGGACGAAATCGAAAAAGCCCTGAGGGGTCATGTACTGGACCTGGTCGCTGGCAATCAGGCGCTTACCGATGGGCAAAATGATCTGGTTCAGCCGAGCCTCCAGCACATTTTTCCAGAACGTTTTTTTGGTGCCCTTTTTGGCCTGAACTTCCGGATCGTTGGGCAGGTTGGCCGCCACCGGCTGATACCCGACCCGGATGTCCCCGCCGCGGTAGATATCCCGGACGATGACAAAAGATGCGGTCAGCCCGGCGCGGGGATTTTTGTACTCCTCGGGATAGGGCAAAAATTTCTCCAGATCTTCCAGATGTTGCTTGTACACCTCCAGACGGGCGCTCTCTTCCCGGTCCACAATTTCCACGCTGGCCTCGTAGGCCGCCTTCAGGTTGTTTAATTCGTCCTCGTACACCTCGAACGGGCCGATGACCATGTCGTAGGGGCTATCCTTCATGTCGATCCAGGCCACATCGGCATCGAAGTACTGATCTGTTTGCAGGGCATCGGCTTTAGCCAACAGGTAGCGGCGGAAGCTTTCGTTGTCGGTCAGGGTGGCCGCGTGGCGCAATTTTTCCGCCATGGGATCAATGAACTCCTTGTAAGCCTCGTGATAGGGTACCGCCACCAGGCGATCCCCTTCCCGGCGAATGACCGTGTACGGGCTCAGAAATGCCTCCTTATCTTCAGGATGCGTCTCAATCCAGTTTTCGAACTCTTCCTTGGTCATGTCCGGGGGATAGAAGCCGGCGCCCGGTGGTTTGGGCGGCACATCCATGAACGGCTCGTTGTGGGCCAGCCGGTCGAAAGGTCCGGCTTGCATGAAAAAGAACCGCCTTACCGGATCGTCCTCACTGCGCTTTTTAACGATCTGTTCGCGAAGCTCGATATTTCTGTGGTAGGTCTGCCGCCAGAAAATCTCGTCGGCCAGCTTCCCCACTTCAATTAGCGTCTTCAGCAACTCCCTGTCTCGCTCTGGATAACTGCTCAGGTCGTAGTTCATCGGGGTCGGGGCGTATTTCTTCATCCGCTGGGCGATTTCCTGGGCTTCTTCCACCGTCCAGGTTTGCTTTTTCCCACACCCCAGCACCAGAAAAAGAAACACCATCATCACTACACCTCCCAAGTACCACCAGGCGTTGCGCCGCTTCTGCCTCATGTCCGAACTCTCCGTTTTTAATCTGCCCGCGATTTCCGTAACTGCTAATTTCAAATGTAGAGGGCTATCCCGAATAATTCAACACGAAGGAAAGGTTTTCCTGGCTCCGCTGTTTCAGGATCGAACACGCTCCAAGCCTCATTCCGGCTCCGAATTGATCGGCCTGGGCTCCCCTTCGGCACGAACCAGCTGCCGGCGAATAGCCTGTGCCCGGGCCTCCAGTTGCTGGAACGAGGCCGGCCGGCCGAACAGGTTGACCATGCGGGCAACAAAACCAAGGCCTATTTTCAGGCTGTCCCGCGGATAGCGGGGAATAA
>RFHE01000073.1 GCA_003696445.1 Calditrichota bacterium
CAGGGCGGTGTGCCGTTCGAAATGCCCGAAAATCTTCCCGGCCAGCTCCACCGCGGCATAGGGGATGCTGATGGCCCCCTGTCCCAGGGCCGTTTCGTGGCGGACCCGTTTGCCCACCGCCAGCGCAAAATCCAGCAGCCGGTTGAGCACAGAACCGGTGGCCCCGACTTCCATGGCCAGCTGATAGGCCGCCTTTACCTGCCCCAGAATTTGCGGCTCGCCCAGCATCATGGAATCCATTCCGGCAGCCACCCGAAACAGATGGGCCACCGCCTCCTGACCTGTGCGAACGTACAGCCGCTCCCCATAGCGCCGGTAAAACGCCTCCCGGCGCCGTTCCAGAAAACGGCGTAAGCCCAGCTCCACCTGAACCGCGGATTCACCCACCGCGTACAGTTCGGTCCGGTTACAGGTGGACAGCAAATACGCTTCGTCGATGCCGGCTTCGTCGAGCAAATCCGGCAGCACCTGCCGGATTTCCGGCTCGGCAAAAGCTACCTGCTCACGCACCTCCACCGGGGCCACTTTGTGGTTTAATCCCAGCAGGCAAATGTCGGGAAGGACAGCCTGCATCACTTAAACTGGTGAAATGAGGTTAACATTAAGTTCACCGCCAGCATGGAAAACAGAATGACCACGAATCCACTCAGCGAAAGGTAGGCCAGGCGCTTGCCCGCCCAGCCCAGAAAACGCTTGCCCAGAATCTCCACCCCGTAAATCACCCAGGTCAGGCTGGCAATCAACACTTTTGGATCCAGATTAATCAGGCTGCTGTAGAGCACGTTGGACCAGACGGCTCCCAGCACAATGGCAAAGGTCAGGAAAACAAAGCCCAGGACGGCGGCCCGGTAATTCATTTCGTTGAGCACTTCCAGAGAAGGCAACCGGCTGTAAATCACCCCGAAACGGCTGGATTTAATGTCGTAAAACAGCAGCAAATACATCAACCCGTAAATGGCCGAAACGGCCAGGGAAGCATACCCCAGAATTGCAAAACTGGTGTGAAAAATAAACAACGGGCTGTGGAGCACTTCCGGAATTTCTTTCACAAAGTTAATAAAAGCCGATGAAAAAAGCTGGATGAAGGTCACCAGAATGAGGATGAAGTAGCCGGTGGTCTTGATGCCCAGGCGGGCTTCGATGTAGAGATAGATGAGTGCGATGGCCAGGGCCAGTACTGTAGCCGCCTCGAACACGGTGGCCAGGGGAAAATGGTGGTAGTAAAATCCGCGCAGCACCACTTCGATGAAATGGAGCAAAACCGTCACGCGAAGGAACGGGCCGCTGCGCCGTTCGGCTCCCGGTTCGCCCCGAAAAAAGACCAGCGCATACAGGTAAGTACACACCAGATACAGCAGGGGCAAAATGGTGTTCAGAAAGCTGATGAAAAACTCCATGGGTGCTCCAAAAAATTTGAAGCTTAATTTGGGAAATCTTTCTGTCGGTTGCAACCGATGGAATGGGTTTTGCAAAGCGAACCGGGCAAAAGGGGCCGTGGTTGCAGCGGAAACGGTGCAACAGAGGCGGGTCAGGAACCCAGGGAACCGGTCTCAGCGAAAGCGGGTATTGCCCACGGTTCGGAACACGCCGGCGCCCTCCACGGCGGCGTAGAGCTTGTCCTGCGCATCCAGGACCAGGGCCAGCACCCTCCCCTCAGGCAGTCCGTCCCGAAACGAGGCCCAGCTCTGCCCCAGATCGCCGGAGTAAAACACGCCGTTTTCGGTGGCGGCAAAAACAAAATTCAGGCTGTTGACGGCCAGGGCGTACACCGAGCTGGCCTCCAGGCCTTCATTGGCCGGAAACCAGTTGGCCCCGTCGGCACTTCGCCAGATGCCGTTGGTAGCTGTGCCGGCAAAAAACCAGCCCGCCGGGCTGCGAGCCAGGGCGGTCACCGGCAGTTCGTCCAGGCCGCTGCTCTGCCAGCGCTGCCCATCCGGCGAGCGGAACATCCCCAGGTCCGTACCGGCCAGTATCTGAACGCCGGACCGCAACAGGCTGAAAATTTGCCGGGTACCCAGGGTAGGCAGCGGCACCAGTTCCCACTGTGCCGAAGAAACCCCGCGCTGCCACAGGCCGTTGGACAAGCCGGCCAGCAAAACACCCTCCGGCAGAACCAGCAACGCATGCACGTGGCCACTGACCAGGGTGCCGGTTTCCCAGGATTTACCGTTAAACCGGGAAACAAAGATGCCCTCCCCGTCGCTGCCCGCATACAGTACGCCGTTTTCGTCCAGGGCAAAGCTCAAAATGGCGGCATTGCTCGCCGCAACGGCCTGCCAGGCGTCCCCGCTGTTTTTCGAGCGGTAAATTCGGCCGGATTCCCCGCCGGCCGTCAGGTACTTGTTGGCGCTGAAGACCAGGGCACGAACGGTGGGTTCGGGCAACGGGGCGGTCTTCTCCCAGTCCGCACCGCTGCCGGAGGGAACGGGCTCGCCATTCTGACCGGTCGGCCCGTTCAGATCCCGAACGGCACAACCCGACCAGACTGCCAGCACCAGCAGAACGCCAAGGTGTAAACAGGCCCTGCCCATGGCATTTCCCCGTTCCTGTGTGACGGAAAAAACCGATGCTCGTTATTTTCGACCAGATTCTGGGGTTGTTTAATTGCCCACTTCCAGCGTCAGCACAAAATGGCGAATGGGAGCCAGGGAACCAACCCGATCCAGGTAATGATACTGCAAAAGATTGTTCACTTCCAAACTGATACGGGATTTTTCTCCAAACAGGCGAAAATCCCAGTGCACCCGGGCATCCACCACATGGGCGTCGTTTCGTACATCCACATCCGGCACCAGCACGCGCAGGCTGGGATCGATTCGCTCGTACTTGCTGATGAATCGGTAATCGGCGGCCACTGTGAAGGGGCCCAGCCGCAACTGGCCGCTGTTGTACCACAGGTGCCTGGGCCGGAAGAACAGAAAATCGTCGGCATCCAGATCGCGCGCATCCACGATGGTGTAGGCAGATTGTAGCTTGAGCCGTTGATTAAACAGTTGGAGGCTCACCGAGGTTTCCGCCCCCAGGATTCGGGCGCGGGTCACGTTCTGAAACTGGATGACCCCCGAGGTGGGATCGACTCGCCCCTCAATCAGGTCCCAGTAGCGATTGTAGAAGAGGGCCACATCCAGCACGGCCTCCCGGCCCAGATGTTGATTCCACCCGACCTCGCTGGAGAGGCTGCGCTCCGGTTTGAGCCTGGGATTGGGCCGAACCTGCAGGCCGGACACGTCGGTGGAGGTAAACACTTCGGCCACCGAAGGGGCTCTGAAGCCGCTGCCCAGCGAGGCCCTCAGGGCGGTGCCCCGGGCCGGGGAGTACACCAGCCCCAGTTTGGGATTCAGGCGCTGGCGCCGGCCCACGCTGTCCATGTCGAAAACATCCCAGCGAGCCCCGAGATTGAGAATGACTCGATGATTCCAGTGCAGCTCGTCCTGAATGTAGAGGGCGCCGCCCCGGGATTCGTGCTCGCCGAAAATGTTGGCCTGCCCCCGGCTCAAATAAGTGCTGCCACCCAGGGTCAGGTAGTGCCGGCCGTACTGGGCGGCATATTGGAGTTCGCTCTCGTAATGGTCCGAGCTGGAGCGATTGCCCGGACCGGTGGCCACGTTGTCCTGAAAGACATTGTGAAACCAGACCAGCCGCAGCACCAGGAAGCGGTCGCTGGCCAGAATATGCCGGTACTGGGTCTGCAGGTAAGTGCGCCGGCTTTTTACCCAGTCGTCCAGCTGGGCGGGCGGGGGCTGCAGGGCATGGTTCAGATCCCGCCAATACAGAAAGTTGCCGCGCTTCTGGGTCAGGTGGGTGGAAAACAGGGTCAATTGCTGGTAGGGGGAGAGCTGCCAGCTGAACTTGCCGGTAAAGCGCCAGCTGCGCCGCCAGCCGTTCTGCTTGTAGCCATCATCCAGATGGCGCAGTGCGCTGACCATCAGCCCCAGCGATTCGCCGCCCAGCGCCACCAGCGCCTGCTGCCCGTTAAAGGTGCGCCGCCGCTCGCTCCAGCGCCATTGCCGGTAGTAAGGATGACTGTACACCGCCCCGTAGGTGCGCAGGTAAACCTGATTTTTCTCCGGGATGCTGCGGGTGATCACGTTAATCACCCCGCCCAGGGCACTGGAGCCGTACAGGGCGGACCCGGCGCCCTTGAACACCTCCACCCGTTCCACCATCTGGATGGGCACGGCATCGAAATTCACTTCCCGGGTGTCGCCGGTCATCAGGGGCATGCCGTCCACCAGCAGCAGCACCCGGCTGCCCACACCCAGGCTGTAGCCGCTGGAACCGCGGATGTTGATCTGCGAGCCGTTGAGATACACGCCGGGGATGTACCGCAGGGCCTGATCCAGGCGAACCAGGTGGCGGGAAAAAATCTGCGCCCGATCTACGGTGACCAGGGTGGCCGGCACTTCCTGAATGTTCTGTTCGTATTTGCTGGCGGTGACGACGATGGCTTCGCCGGGCAGGGGGCTGGCCCGCAGCACAATCCGCCCCACATCCAGCCGTTCGCCGGGGCCTAGTTGCACCTCCTTTTCCACCGGGTAATAGCCCAGCAACAGCGCCCGCAGGCGGAAGGTGCCCGGAGGCACATCCTCCAGCACAAAATAACCGTCCTCATCGGCGGAAGTCCCCATCACGGTGCCCTGCAACACAATGGTGGCGCCGGGCAACGGCAGCCCATCGGTATCCACCACCTGTCCGCGAATCGCTCCACCATGGCTCTGCCCGTACAGGGAAAGGGACAGAAGGGCCGGCAAAAGCCACGCTGCAACGGCAACAAACAAGCCCTGCCGTCCCCCTTGCCAACTCTGTGCACTCCGGTTCCCCATGGCACGCTCCGACTAAAACGGTTGAATGGGCAATTTCTTGAAGTCCACCTGAATATCCACCGGGCTCACGATCTGCCCCTCCGGTACGGTAATCGGGGTGGGCAGCGAATCGGTGTCCACATCGTATTGCCCCACCGCCCGCCAGTCGGAAAACACATTCGGCCCGTATTGTTGAGCCACCACCACGTATTCGTAGCGGCCCGGAGGCAATTCCAGAAAATAGTCCACCCGATCGACAAAGTAGGGCAGATGGGTGCTGTCGATGGGCGGGTACACAAAAGCCTGGCCGGAGAGCACCTCCAGCACCACATTGGTCGGCGGAAAGGAACGGAACACCACCAGGCGCAGATCGTGCAGGCTGTCCGCCGGCGGCCAGTGCTGGAAGGAAATGGTGCCCTGGATACCCGAAACCGGTCGAGGTGCCAGGCCGTGGTCGCAGGCAAGGTAAAACAGGAGCAGCAGAAGCGCTCCGGCTGTCAGGCAGCGGCGCATGCGCATTTCCGAGCAGATTGGTTCAGGAGAATTTATCGGTACCACCTTTCCCGGTCAAGGCCAAAGCAGTTGGCCCGGCCTACTGAGTGAGATTCGGTGCCGCATCAGGAAAACAATTGCGGTTGAATCGGGGGCGGCATTGCTCTATTTTTGAAGTTCGCAAAATAGCGGGCAGGCGCATGGGCGAAGCGATCAAAGTGGTAACCACCAACAAAAAAGCGTTTCACGATTACCACATCGGGGAGCGCATCGAGGCCGGGCTGGTTCTCACCGGCAGCGAGGTCAAGTCCCTTCGGGCCGGCCGCTGCAATTTAAAGGACAGCTATGCCCGGATTAAAGACGATGAGGCCTGGCTGATCGGCATGCACATCAGCCCCTACGAAAACCAGGGGTATGCCGGCCACGAGCCGGAGCGGGACCGCAAGCTGCTGCTCCACAAGAGCGAAATCAAGCGCCTGCACCGAATGGTAAGGGAAAAAGGGGTCACGCTGGTGCCGCTGAAGGTGTACTTTAAAAACGGATGGGCCAAGGTGGAACTGGGGGTGGCTACCGGAAAGCGCAAGTACGACAAGCGGGCGGACATCGCCCGCCGGGATCAGGAGCGGGAGATGAAACGGGTGGAAAAGCAATACCGGATTCGCTGAGCTCCCGGCAAAGAAAATTGAAAGTCCGTTTAACTGAGGCAGAAGGAACAGGCAATGAAACACGATTTTCCTCCCATTGAGGAACAGTTGAAGGTGATTACCCGGGGCACGGTGGAGATAGTGCCCATGGAAGAGCTGGTGGAAAAATTGAAACGCAGTCGGGAAACGGGCAAGCCGTTACGGGTCAAACAGGGCTTCGACCCCACCGCCCCGGACATTCACCTGGGCCACACCGTGGGGTTGCGCAAGCTGCGCCAGTTTCAGGACCTGGGCCATCAGGTGGTGGTAATCATCGGGGATTACACGGCCATGGTGGGCGACCCCAGCGGCCGAAACACCACCCGCCCGCGCCTTACCCACGAAGAGGTGCTGGCCAATGCCCGCACCTACGAGGACCAGATTTTCAAGATTCTGGATCGGGAGCGCACCGAGGTGCGTTACAACGGCGAATGGTTCAGCAAAATGACCTTTGCTGAAATCATGGAACTGGCCTCCAAGTTTACCGTGGCCCGGATGCTGGAGCGGGACGATTTTGCCCAGCGTTTTGCCAACAACCAGCCCATCAGCATCCACGAGTTGTTCTACCCCCTGATGCAGGGCTACGATTCGGTGGCCATTCGGGCCGACGTGGAAATCGGGGC
>RFHE01000074.1 GCA_003696445.1 Calditrichota bacterium
TCAGCAAGGTGATAATGACCCAGGGCATGCGGGCGGATTTCAACGAAATAGATCGCCTGAGCACCCGGCTGGTTAATCGGGCCAGAGAAACCCGGCGAATCCATGCCACCTCGCAGGGCGGTACCGACATCGAGGCGGTCTTTTCCCCCGAGCTTCGCTGGGTAAAAACCAGCGGCATCATCACCCCCGAGAAATGGGGCAATTTGCCCGGCGGGGAAATCTTCACCTCCCCCCTGCGGGTGGACGGCCTGTTTGTGGTGGATGGGGTGGTCGGCGATTATCTGTGCGCCAAATACGGTGACCTGAAAGAGACGCCGCTGACCATCGAAATCGAGAACTCGCGCATCCGGGCCCTGTATTGCGACAACAAGCAGCTTCTGGAGGAGTTCTCCACCTACGTGTCCACCGACGAAAACAGCAACCGGGTGGGCGAGTTTGCCATCGGCACCAATCTGGCCATCCACGACGTGATCGGTAACATCCTCCAGGACGAAAAAATTCCCGGCATTCACATTGCGTTTGGACACCCGTATTCGGAACATACCGGGCAGACGTGGTTTTCCAGTACCCATATCGACTGTGTGGGCCGGGCCTTCAACATCTGGATGGATGGGGAGCTGATCATGGAAGATGGCCACTTTGCGGCCTTTTCCGACAAGCTCTGACGACCGGTTATTCTAACCCATCGCCATGGTACCCGAATTCAGACGGATCTACAACGCCCGGTATAGCGAGGACACCTACCGGGCGTTCCTGGCCAGTTTAAATCGCGAGGGGGGCAACACGCTGGATTTTCGGGTAGCCGAAACGCCGGTGTTTCTCCCCGAAGAGTTCAAACAACGCCTTCTGGAGGCCGGGAATCAGGTTCTGGCCCAGCTGCAACAACCCGGCTTTTTTGACAAGCTGGCCGGCGCGGTGCCGCAACACTATCGGGTTCCCGGGGAAACCGCTCGCCCCGAGTTTTTGCAGGTGGACTTTGCCGTCTGTGCAGACCAGGAAGGCACGCTGGTTCCTCAGCTGATCGAACTGCAGGGGTTCCCTTCGGTTTACTGCTATCAGGCCCTGCTGGCAAGGAAATTCCGAGAATTTTTCTTTGTGCCTGCCGGATGGACCTCCTACTTCGGCGCACTGGATGAGGCCGGTTACCTGCAGCTTCTGCAGGAGGTGATCGTCGGGCCGCATGATCCCCGGCAGGTGATTCTGCTTGAATTTCAGCCGGAGAAACAGAAAACCCGCATCGATTTTTACTGCACGCAAAAAATGTTGGGGGTTAAGCCGGTCTGCGTCACTCAGGTCATGCAGCGGGGCACGCAACTTTTTTACCGGGAGGGGGGCAAGAAAATCCCGATCCGCCGCATTTATTACCGGTCCATCTTCGATGAAATGGAGCGGGCCGGCCTACCGATTCCCGGGTTCTTTTTTGCCGAACTGGATGTGGAATGGGTCCCCCATCCCAACTGGTATTTTAAGCTCAGCAAATTTACCCTGCCGCTGTTGCAGTCTCCCTACGTGCCGGAGGCCTATTTTCTGCATCAGCTGGAGCGCTATCCGGAAGATCTGGAAAACTTTGTGTTGAAACCACTCTACTCCTTTGCCGGCAGCGGGGTACTGGTGGACATTGACGCTGGCATACTGGATCGGATCACCGATCGAGAAAACTACATTTTGCAGCGAAAAGTAGCCTACCATCCGGTGGTGGAAACCCTCGATGAAAAGGCTCGGGTAGAAATTCGGCTGATGTATGTGTGGCGGGACCGGCCGGAACTGGTTCACAATCTGGCCCGGCTCAGCAAGGGGAAAATGATGGGTGTGGACTACAACAAAAACAAAACCTGGGTGGGAGCTTCGGTAGCCTTCCATTCCGGACATTAGGTGAGCCGGCCCGTTTCGCTCTGGCAGCCACAGCTTTGCGCGTTGTTGTCAAATTCCGCTCCAGAACAGCCCCGAGCTCGGGCGGAGGGAAAATCCAATCTACAGGGCACCTTACAGACGCGCCGGAACCTTGCCCTTAAATTCGTATTTAAGGAATTAAGTCAATTTGGGAGAGAAATTCGAGGAGCCCCATGAACAAAGCACGCATTCTCTGGATTGATGACGAAGTTGAATTTCTGGAACCACACATTCTGTTTCTGAAGGAGAAAGGCTACCAGGTGGAGACGGCCACCAATGCCGACGATGCCCTGGATTTGCTGCGCCAGAAGCCCTTCGATCTGGTCCTGCTGGACGAAATGATGCCCGGCAAGGATGGGTTGAGCACCCTGTCCGAGATCAAAGATCTGAACGCTGCCCTGCCGGTCATCATGATTACGAAAAACGAAGAAGAAACCCTGATGGAAGAGGCTATCGGGGCCCACATCGACGATTACCTGACCAAGCCGGTTAATCCCAGCCAGATTTTGATTGCCGCCAAAAAACTGCTGGAATCCCGGGACATTTCGCAGAAAAAACTTACCCGCGATTACACCCAGGAGCTAAACCGGCTGGCCGTTCAATTAATGAATCCGCTGGATGCCGAGGACTGGGTGGAGATTTACCTGAAGCTGACCCAGTGGGACATCGATCTGGATACGGTGGCCGACCGGGACTTGCGCCAGGTTCTAGCCGACCAGCGCCGGGAATGCAACGTGGAATTCGGAAAATTTGTCGAAAAACACTATCGGGACTGGGTCAACAGCCAGCCCGAGGAGCGCCCGACCCTGTCGGTGGACATCATCCGAAAATACGTGTACCCGGAGCTGGAAAAGAACCGCAAGGTGGCCTTTTTCATCATCGATTGTTTGCGGCTGGACCAATGGCTGGCTCTGGAAAAGTATTTTTACCAGTATTTTCACATCAAAAAGGAATACTACTTCAGCATTCTACCCACCGCTACCCCGTTTTCGCGAAATGCCATTTTCAGCGGCCTGTATCCCAGCGAGATCGAGCGGCGCTACCCCGAGCTATGGGCTCAGGGCGAAGACGACGATTTCAGCCGCAATCGTTACGAGAACCGCCTGCTCTCCGATTGCCTCCGCCTGCTCGGCATGAGAATGAAAACCGATCCCAAGTATGCAAAAATTTTGAACGTCGAGGATGCACGGAACCTGGAGAAAAACCTGCATTCCTATCTGGATGCCCCCCTGTTTTCCGTGGTGGTGAATTTTGTGGACATTCTGGCCCACAGCCGTTCGGATCTGCCCATCCTGAAGGAAATTGCGCCCGACGAAGCCTCCTACCGCTCGCTGACCCGTTCCTGGTTCGAGCACTCGGCGGTGTATTCCATTTTTCAGAAACTGGCCGAGCTGGGGGTTACCATCATCCTGACCAGCGACCATGGCAGCATCCGCTGTTTGCGCGGGGCCAAGGTATTCGGCGATCGGGAAACCTCCACCAACCTGCGCTACAAATACGGGCGCAACCTGAAGGTCGATCCTAAACAGGCCGTCATCGTACGCAATCCTCTGGAATACCGGCTGCCCCGGCGGACGTTCAACATCAATTACATCATTGCCAAAGAGGATTACTACTTCGTTTACCCAACCAACTACCACAAATACCTGGCCCAGTACCGGGACAGCCTCCAGCACGGCGGCATTTCGCTGGAAGAAATGATTCTGCCGGTGGTGCGCCTGGAACCCAAATAAATTGTGGCGGCACTCACCAGCCCTGCCACGGGTCAGGGGCAGTCTAACTTTCGGTTCAGTCATTCTTGCATTTGCTTTCCGGTTGGCCGCGCGGCCTGTTAAATTACCCTGTTCAGAACAGGTCTGCGGGGCTGGTGTGGACTGACCAATGTGGAGAAAAAACCGATGCCTGAAACGATCAAAAAGTTGCAGCACAGTTTGTGGTTACCGCGGCGCAAGGTCACCTCGCCTCAGGCAACGGCCGCCATTGCCGAACGCTTTGCCCGGGTATTGCGTCCGGGCGATGTGGTGGCCTGCTATGGCAACCTGGGGGCCGGGAAAACGTTTTTCATCGCCCAGGTCTGCCGGGCCCTGGGTGTAGAGGAACCGGTCACCAGTCCCACCTTTACCCTGCTCAACGTGTATCGCGGCACAGGCAAATTGCCTGTGTACCACTTCGATTTCTACCGGATTGAACACGAATCCGAACTGGAGCAGCTGGGCCTGGAGGATTTCTTTTTCGGTGACGGGGTCGCCTTTATCGAATGGCCGGAGCGGGTCGAATCCTTTTTGCCTGCCAGGCGGTATCAGGTACATCTGGAGCTGGTGCCGGGGGAGCCGGAAGCACGGATTATCACCATTCAGAAGCGGAACGATGGGTAAAACCACGCCACAGCCGGTTTACCTGCTGGCCCTGGAGAGCAGCGGCACCACCTGCGGGGTGGGGCTGTGTGCCGGTACAGAATTTCTGGGCGCCATCACGCTGGAAGTTCGCCAGGTCCATTCTCGCTTGCTGGCCCCATTTTGCCAGCGCCTGTTGAAAGATGCCGGCCTGGAGCCCGGGCAGCTTGGCGGCATTGTCGTCTCCCAGGGGCCGGGTTCGTTTACCGGTCTGCGAATCGGCTTCAGCCTGGCCAAGGGTCTGGCCCATGCCCTGCACATTCCCCTGGTGGGTGTGCCCACACCGGAGGTGTGGGCCTATCAACTGGGCGAGGCCTACAACCCTGTGCTTTCGGTGGTGGATGCCCATCGAGGCGAGCTGTTTTTCGGGATTTATCGCTGGCAGGAGGGGGAGCTGGTGCTGGAAGGGGAGTTGAGCCGCCTGCCGGTTGCCGAGGTCATCAACCGAGTTCAGGCACCGGCCTGGGTAACGGGACCGGCTTCCCATGTGCTGGCCCGGCATGAGCAAGCAAGGGGAAATCTCCACCTGCGCTTTCCGGCGGTCCAACCACCGTCGTTCCAGATGTGGGCATTGCTGGCCCGCGGCTGGTCCCGGTTCCAGAATAAGCAATTTCTTGATCTGGAAAGCAGCGAGCCGCTGTACATGCGGACGTTCAAGGGCGTGTCATGAAGGCCGTGTTACGACGCATGCGGGTGGAAGATCTGGATGCCATCATGGCCATCGAAACCCGCGTCTTTCCTGATTCGTGGAGCCGGCAAAATTTTGAATTCGAAGTCCTGACCAATCGCCTCTCCCTGCCGGTGGTGCTGGAGGACCAGGAAGGCCAGATAATCGGCTACGCTGTAGCCTGGCTGTTGTTCGAAGAATTTCACATTGCCACCATTGCCATCCATCCCGATTATCAGGGCAGGGGCCTGGGCCGGTATCTGCTGCAGAAATTACTGGAAATGGCCCGGGAACAGGAATATGCCCTGCTGGAAGTTCGGCCGAGCAACCGGCGAGCCATCCGACTGTACGAGAGCTTCGGTTTTCGAGCCATCGGGCGCCGCAAACGCTACTACCGCAATGGCGAGGATGCCATCATCATGCGCAAGGA
>RFHE01000383.1 GCA_003696445.1 Calditrichota bacterium
CGCAACCAGTACCTGCGCGTGAAGTGGTTCGACGAAATTAAAAACAAAGATTACTTCAAGGAACGCATCCGGGCGCTCAAAGAACGGCGTTTCGGGATGTTTTCATTTGAAGAAGAAGACTAACCCGATTGCCGGGACATTCGTTGCGCTGCCGGGCTCACAACGTGCAAACAACCTGAATGTGCCGGGCTTCCAGCTCTTCTTTTTTGCTCAGGGCCAGCTCGAACTCGAAAATAATGTCCCTGCTGGGCAGGCGGGACGTATCCAGCGCACTCTCCAGATTGGCTTCGTGAAAAAATACGCTCTGGTAGGGCGACCGGGGATGGCGGGTGTCGGTAATCCACAGGTTGCCCTCCAGGGAATTCAGGTAACGGAGAAAGCCGTAATTGCGATCGGGTTTGAATTCGTAACAATAGCCGCGAACCCGCGAGCCGGGTTCTCCCCAGGGCTTCGGGGAATTTTTGACCGGCAGCAGGTTGGGAACGATGTAGCCGGAAACAAACACGTCCACTTCCTTGCGCAGATCCCGGGAAATGTTCTCAAAGGCTACCAGTTCCACACTACAGCCTTTGTTTTGCAGGGCGCGCACTACCTGAATAAAATCGCCGTCCCCGGTGCAGAGGATGATTTTGTCCAACTTCTCGCTCTGCAGCAGCACATCCACCGCCATTTCCAGATCGGTATTGGCCTTGGAGAACACGTTGCCCTCGTCGTCCTTGTAGCGCTTCACATATTTGGTAATCACTTTGTAGCCGTAGTCGCGGAGGGTGGAGTAGAAATTATTGGTGCCCAGGTTGTACTGGCTGTCGCGATTGGCCCGCTCCTGGTCGAAAACCACGTAAGCATTCAATCGTACCACTTCGGCGCCGTCGTGGGCGGCAAACTGGCGCAGGACATCGAAACGCATCCCGAAGCCCCCGTTCATGGCAATATTGGCCACATCCACGTAAACTCCGGTGTGCAGTCCATGTCCGCCCATGGTTGGCCTCCGTTCAACTTTCTGATTACTGCTTCAGGAATCTCTGAAGTCGCCAGCCGGCCCTTCAATTTCAGGTGTAGCGCCGGGTTTTGCAAGCTTTTTCCTGTGCTTGAGCCGGGTTTTTGCAGGAGCAAACGCCCGGAACATTTTCGACTTAGCCGTGACCCGGGCCCAGGCTTATTTGGGGGAGACAGGGAACAGCAAGTGGAAACGCCGGCCGAGTTTGAGGAGGGAGAACCCGCATGTCGGCGCTGAGTCCCGAAGCCAGATGCTGCGCTGCCCTCCGGCCCAACCTGTTTCCTACCATCGGGGACTTTCTGAAAATCGCAGCCGCCGGCGGCGTTCTGTTTGCCGATCATCTTCCCTTTGCTCGCCATTCCCCTGTCCACAGGGTTTCCTATCCCCAGAGGGGCCGAGTCGTTCAATGCACCCTGCCGGTCCCCAGGACCAGCCGATCGCAACCCATTGCCGGCGTTCAAGTCCGGCTCTCCCGGCACTGGCAGCGCAAGCTGCTGGTCGGGCTGGCCCACGCCCTGGGCTGGGCCCCCTTTAGCGAAGAATGCCTGGCTCAGGTGGAGGCCGTATTTCGGCCTGGCCACCACACCCTGGGCGATTTACTCTGGGCGAATTTACGCTGGCAATTAAACATGGCCGGTTTTCGGCAACCCTGCTGGCGGGCGTCCCAACTGGGTATTGCGGACCCCCTGGGCCTGGCCCGGTGGATGGAAGAGAACGGCTTTCAGGCATTTGTCTGCCTGCCTGAAGAATGGCCCTATTACCGAAAGCATTTTTCTGACCGCTTCCAGATCAGAGTGCTGGATTGCCCTTCGCTGAGCTGGCTGGATGGGCTGCGGGTGGAGCCGAACTGGGCCGCCGTGGCCCTGCTGTGCCGCTGGGGCAGAATGGCCCTTCAGAAACTAAAACCAGGCCAGTAAGCCTGCAGATGTCGGTCTTGCATACCCTGCTTTAAATGGCTGCCCGGATCGGCGTCTCCAACCAGGACAGGTAGGTCAAAGCTTAGCCTGGCCTTCGGACTCGTTCATCTTCATGGCACGCCCCTCTTCGCCCTCTCTGTAGGCAATAAACGGGCAGTGTAGATTTAGCCCATGCGATGGCGAAACAATCGATTGTCGGTAACGACGCCGGGAACCTCTTTTTTAAACGCATCTGAGGTTCAAGTGGCAGTCAGTTTTTGGTCGAGGCGGACCGGTGGATTTTGAACCACAGCTGGTTGGCCAAGCGGGGGAACTGCTGCCTGAGTGGCTGGGGAGGGGCAAAAATCTGGTAGGTCAGATTCAAATCCACCGCCGTGGCCTCCAGCTCCTGCAACTCGCGTTGGCTTTTCCAAAGGAACCAGTAGCCCTGTTCTTTGAGAAATGGCTTTCCCCAATCGATGAGCTGGTGGATTTTAGCGACCGCCCGGGCGGTGACAACATCGAATCTGTTCAGAAAATCCGGCAGCCGCGCCAATTCCTCGGCCCGGTGATTGGCCACGGCAATTTTGGTGAGTTTTAACTGGCGAATGGCGTCTTTTAAGAACAGGGCCTTTTTTTTAATCGATTCCACCATCAGCACCTGCAGGTCCGGGCGGGCGATCTTCAACACCAGGGCCGGGAAGCCGCCCCCACTGCCAATGTCCATC
>RFHE01000384.1 GCA_003696445.1 Calditrichota bacterium
TAATTGCGGAGGGCCATGTCCCAAAATGAAAAAAAGCAGCTGCGTTTACAAGAACCGGGTTCAGCGGTGGCTATTGAGTATCTCGTTGCTTCCGGCTTGCCCAAAAAAGAAGTGGGTTTTCAAGCCATGGGAGTTAAGCCGGAGCATTTGTTTGCAGGGAAACTGTTCTCTCTGTTTCCCCTCAAGGAAAGGAGGCGTTGCCCCGATTTAGGCCAGGTGCCGGTGAGACGGTTGTGTCGCAAAACCACCCCGATTGAAAAATTTTTGCGGTAGCAGGCCGTCTTCCAATCCATTTCTTCACCCCTGAATCAATCCCCGTCTCATTGACATTGCCCTTTCCCTCTACTAACGATGGACTTTGAACAATGGCGGCACAGATAGGAAGCAAATCCAGAGCGGTCTGCGCCGTTCTGGCAGTCATTGGCTCTGCGCTTACAGAGGCGGTAAATTGCGCTGGTTTTGGAGTTGCCGGCTACCGGGAATTGACTTACCAAGGAGGCGGAAAAGTGGGCCGGCTTTGCCTGCCAATCAGGGCAGTTTTTCCTGTGCTGGTTGGTGGACTTCCGGCCGATGGTTGGTGGAAAAGCCCTTCCGGCGTAACCGCCCCCAATCTTGCTTGCCTTTCAGGTAATCGAGAATGCCGGTGAGGCGAAAATAGGCGTGCAGTTGCCGGTAACCGAAGTTTTCCAGGATGCTGTACATGGTCAGGATAAACAGATCCTTGAGTTTGGCGTAGCGATGATAGGCGAACTCCTCCAGAGCAATGGAGGAAACGCTCAGCAACACGGCCAGCACTACCGAGGCGAAGAAGAAAAACAGAGCAAAGGGCAGATTAATGATGCCCAGGTACCAGGAAACCAGCACAAAGAGAAACCCGCCGATTTCCACGATGGGGCTGAGCATTTCCCCGAAAATGTAAAAGGGATAGGAAAACAAGCCCAGCACGCCGAAGCGTGGATTCAGGAAAATGTCTTTGTGGCGGAGCAGCGATTGCATCAGGCCACGCTGCCAGCGATTGCGCTGGTTTTTCAGCGAACGAAGATCTTCGGGCACCTCGGTCCAGCACACCGGTTCGGGGATGAAGGTAATCCGGTATTTCTTTTTATTTTTCCGGTAATATTTGTGCAGGCGTACGGTCAGCTCCATGTCCTCGCCGATGGTATCCGAAGCGTAACCGCCGACATTGAGCAGGGCATCCCGCCGGTACATGCCGAACGCCCCGGAGATGATCAGCAGGGAGCGCAGCTCGTCCCATCCCACGCGCCCGAACAGAAAAGCCCGCAGGTATTCCACGCTCTGGAAGCGAACCAGGGCGTTCCGGCTCAGGCGAGGGGCAATGACCTCGCCGTTTTGGATGACCGAGCCGTTGACAATCCGCACAATGCCGCCAACGGCAATGGTTTCCGGCCGCTCAATGAACGGCCGCACCATTTTAATGAAGGCATCGCGTTCCAGAATGGAATCGGCATCGATCACGCAAACCAGAGGGAATCGGGCAAAATTGATGCCCACGTTAATGGCATCGGACTTGCCCCCGTTCTCCTTGTCGATGACAAACAGACTATCGTACAACGTGGAGTAATAGATGCGGTGAATGGGCTGGGTGGGCAAGTTACCGGTGGGGATGCGCGGTGAAATTTTCAACTGAAAGGCATTGATCAGCTTGTTCAGGGTATCGTCTGTGGAGCCATCATTCACCAGAATCACTTCGTAACGGGGGTAATAAAGCTGGAGCAGGGCCTGCACGCTGGTCACGATATTTTTCGATTCGTTGAAGGCAGGAACCACCAGGGAGATCGGTTTGCTGAACGGGGATTTCCAGGCCTGTTCTTTTCGAATGAATGGATTGAATTTGACCAGCTTCCTGATCTTGAAGAAGGCGATTAGATTCAGGCTGATGTAGGTAAAATTCACGTAGAGAAAATAAATCAAAATGAGCACATTAAAGAAAAAGATGATCCAGTGAATCAGCACGTTCGCTCTCCTTAAGCAGCCATCGCCTTATTCTCGACCAGAATTTGTTCGGCAATTTCATGAGCCGGATGGTTTTCATCCTGTTGAATGCGCCGGAGCTGTTCAATGCCCACCGCGCCAAGGTCTAACAGAGCCAGCCCGGCGTTGTAGCGCACCCAGAAATTGTCTTCCTCCATGGCGGCGAGGAATTCCGGCATTGAGCCGATGTCGCCGATGCGACCCAGTGCGCGCAAGACCTGACTGCGTACCACCCAGTCCTGGTCGCGGGTCATCTCTCTCAATATGGGAATGGCCTCCGTGTAATTCAACAGCCCCAGTGCCCGAACACAGCTGATGCGCAGTTCCCGATTGCGGGCGCTGAGCAATTTTAACAGGATGTCCTCGGCTGCGGGCAGGTATTTCTTGTAGGCAAACAGGTCCACAAACAGCTTGATCACCTCTTCGCGCAACTCCTCCCATTCCCGGAACAGTTCGCGGGCAACAGCCAGCCCCTCCTCATCCAATTCAATCAGCGCTTCCATCCGCTGGTAGCTGGAGATGTGGGGGATGCGAAACAGATGAACAAGGGTATCCCGGTAATAGTGGGGATCGCCGATCTGAATTACCGAGCGAGCGGCATAAAAGGAGACCAGAAAAAAGCGATCCCTGAAGGCAGCCAGCAGTTGGGGGAGCGCTGGTTTAAATTTCAGATAACCCAGAAAGAAAGCAGCGTAGGCCCGTTGCCAGCGATCCCGGCGCTCCAGCATGCGCTGGAGCTCCTCGGGAATACCCATGATATGGATCAACTCCATAATGGACTTGAAATCCTCGCCCTTTAGAATGTTCAAATACTCCAGCACAAAGTTGAAAAAAGCCCCTTTGTCGCGAATGGCTTTTAGCTTGCTCAACACATCCGGGTCGTCCGGGTTATCCAGATACTGGAAAAACAGGGTGGAGAAGCGTTCTTTTAATCTTAATTCGCGTTGATTCTGAATGATGTGGTACACGCGTAGAGCAATGGTAAAGGCGATTACGAAAATCGACAGCACGGTGAAAATGCCCAGCAGGTAAATGACAATTTTTAACGCCGTTTCTGCAGGTAACAATTGTTCGAGAATCATACCTTCCCTTGCAGATGCTTTTTTATTCGCATGGTTAATTCAACCGGGCTGAACGGTTTGGTAATGTAATCGTCGGCGCCCAATTCCAGCCCCTTGACGATGCTCTGCTCGTCGCTGACTGCCGTCAGAAAAATGACCGGGATGTGGCTGGCTTCGGGGATGTTTTTCAGATTGCGGAGAAAAAGAAAGCCATCCATTCCCGGCATCATGATATCGCACACAATCAGGTCGTAGCGGTTTTGCTGTACCAGCTCCAGTGCTTCGATGCCGTTACGGGCCGCGTCTACCTGAAAGCCATCTTTCACCAGTTTGTATTTGATCAATTTGATTTGGTAGGGATCGTCGTCGATGACCAGGATGCGCTTGTTTTCAACCACCGCCTGGGTGGGGTCGTATTCCTGTGTTTCCGGCTTGAACAGGTACTTGTTGACCCAATCCTGCAGGATCGCGATCTGGCCCTGCAGCTTGTGCGAAAAGCAAATCGGATTGGCCTCCAGGCAGGTTTCGTTCCAGCAGGCCTCCAGCGTTTGATTGCACTGCTGGCGCTGGTAGTAGTCGGGGATGGGTTCGTACTGCGCTTTAATTTCTCGCAAGCTGAGCGGATTTTTGTCGCTGAGCCGGGAGAGGTGCAACACCTGCGCTTCCAGAAAATTACGCACTTGCTGGATCTCACTGGCTTCGAGCTTTTCCAACAGCGGCTTCAAGGGGCGTCCGGTAAGGATGAGCACCATTGCCTGCGTGCGCAGGCCCACAGGAAGCGCAGGGGTTACAAAGTCTTTCAA
>RFHE01000385.1 GCA_003696445.1 Calditrichota bacterium
AGGCGCAATACTTCCGGCCAGACCCTGATGGGCGCGGTGGTGGGCCAGGCCAACATCCCCTTCCAGGGCAAACTCTACCGTCTTACCCGGAAAAATTTCGCCGGTAATCTGGAAGCCATGCTGGCCATGTGCCGGCGGGCAGGTGTACCGGTGGTTCTGTCCCGCCTGGTATCCAATGTAAAGGATTTACCGCCATTGAGCCAGATCAGCCCGGCCGATCTGACGCCGCCGTTACTTGCTGCACGGGATTCTCTGTACGACGAAGGCAAACGGGAGTTAGGAAAGAATGCTGCCGGGAAAGCGCTCCTGGCTCTACGGGCCGCAGCCGAAATCGACAGCCTGCATCCGGGTATCTGCTACTTTCTGGGCAGGGCATTGCTGGCAACCGGGCAGCCCCGGCGGGCGGCACACTGGCTGCGCCGGGCGCGGGACCTGGACGGGCTGCGTTTTCGGGCGACCGGCGATTTTTCCCTGCTCATCGATTCGCTGGCCCGGGCGTTTCGACTGCCGGTGGTGGACATGCCGGCCGTGTTCGCCCGCCACTCCCCGCACGGCATCCCGGGAGATGAGCTGATCTGCGACCACCTCCACCCCAATCCCGATGGCTATTTTCTGATGGCACGGGCCTTTTACCAGACTCTGGTGAGAAGCCATCTCCTACGAGCTGCACCCCGTCACTTTCAGATGCCGAATCACCCCGTTTTTGTAACCGACCTGGACTGGAATATAGGTCTGGTGAAAATTTTTCCCATGATGCGGCGCTGGCCCTTTCCCACCCGTCCGGTGGACTGGCAGGAATTCCAGCCCTACGGGGATCCTTACAGCGCCCAGATTGCCCGCTGGTACGTTTTTGAGGAAAACATCTGGTCCAAAGCCCATTACCGAATGGCAGAACACTACCAGAAACAGGGACAGCTGGACAGAGCGCTTCGAGAATATCAGGCCGTCCATTTTTATGCACCCCTGGAGCTATATCCCATCCTCCGGCTGGTGGATCTGACCGGAAAGCTTCAGGACTGGCCTGCCCAGGCGGCCTACCTCCGGCAGGCCCTGCAACTTTCGCCCAAAAAAGCGCTCCTGTACTATCAGCTGGCCCTCAACCTGTGGCATCAGCAAAACTACCCGGCAGCCATTCGGATGATGGAAAAAGTCCTCCGGCAGCCGGAGTTTACCCCCCAGCAACGGCAAAATGCCTGGTTTTATCTGGCCGGGTTTTACGTGGATGCGGGTCGGCCAGAGAGAGCGGTGGCCATTCTGAAAATGTTGCTCAGGGCCAGTCCGAATTTTAAGCCGGCCAGACAGTTTCTGGATCAACTGTTACATGGGAAGGGATTATCAAAACGATAATCCATCGTTTTATCATTTTAATAAAAAAGCTTAGCGACCAAGAAAGGGAATAGGTTTCTTCTTTCAATAAAAACAAATACTTAAGGCAAATTCTTGTTCTCTCCCTGGCCTGGCACGATCTATGAATAAATCAGGATGTTCACAGGGAGAATCCCCGCCAGGGACCGACGGCACGGGCAGCAAGTGGATGCAAATTCATACGGCAATCGTGAAGCTGATTTATCGATTCAATTTTTGCGACCGTAATCCTTCCTGGAAACCGAAACGGTGGTTTGCAGGGCAGACGGTTCTTATGCTCTCGATGGTTACTCTGGCGCTTTTCTGGCTTTCGTGTAGCAGAAGCCCGGAACAGCGGCAGGTGCTGGCCCGTGTGGGCAACCGCACCATTACCTGGAAATACCTGCAGCGAAGCTTTCATCTGGACCCCAAATGGGGGAAGGGCTTGAGCCGGGCCCAGGCCTACTGGAATCAGCTGAATTACCTCATCGATCAGAAACTTTTTGCCCAGCAAGCCCAGGCCGAAAGGTTGAATAATGACCCAGAGCTGGCCGCTCGCCTGAGTTTTATTCGGGACAAGGAATTGATTAAAGCGCTTTACCGGAAGGAGGTCGCCTCGAGGGTTAAGATTTCCGAAGCCGATTATCAGCAGGCTTACTTGAAGTCGAAACGGCGAGTCAAATTTCGCTACGTGGCCACTGGCAATCCGGAACGCGCGCAGCAGTATTTCCGCCTAATGAGCCAGCTGCCGCTGGACAAGGAAATCTCTCCCCTGGACTCCTCTGACGAAATATCCCTGACCGATTACATGAGCTTTGGGGATATGGACGAGGCCATCGAGGCTTTTGTGTTCGACCTGAAGCCGGGTGAAACCCATGCCCCGGTTCGCGTTGCCGACCGCTACTATGTTGTCCAGCTGGTCGATGGCCAGGTAGAGAAATTCCTTTCTCGCATGGAGCTGGCTGAGAAGAAAAACCGGTTGCGCAAGGTGATTTTCGACCGGCGAGCCAGGAAAATTGCTCATCGCTACGTGGCCCATTTAATGGCCGGGAAAAAGGTTCATCTGAACGGGCCAATTTTTAAGAGTGTTGCCGTGGCCCTCTCCCGCCAAATAAAAGAAAAATTTGCCGAACCCCCATCTTTCCCGCCGGCAGTGAACAACCAAGAAATTAAAGAAGTGCGTGTGGCGCTGAGCGACCTTCGGGACAGCACGCTGGTTCGCTATCGGGATGGTGTGGTGCGGGTCGGCGAATTCTTACAGTGGCTGCAGAGCATTCCTCCCTTGATGCGACCGCCGGTATCCAGGCCTGTCCAGTTGAAAAATGCCCTGGGCATCCTGGTGCGAAACAAGTATTTACTGCAGCAAGCCCTGCGCCAGCACCTGGATCGTGTGGATTCGGTGCGCCAGGAAATCCAGTGGCAGCAGGATGCCCTCCTGGCGCGGGCCTGGTTAAAAAAACAACAGGAGACCTTGCAGGTGACGCCTGCAGAAATCGAGCAGTTCCGCCAGGGCGACAGGTTTGCCGTGGTGAAAGCCCGGTTTGGAGAAAGACTGGACGATGAGCTGCTGCGCAATATTTTGCTGGATTACAAATTAAGCCAGTTAAAAATCCGCTCGGCCAGAGAACTTGCCCGCCAGTATTCGGTGCAGGTGGACAGCCTGAGCTTTCGCCAGCACATCAAAAAACCAGAGCAGATCCTGGATTACGATCCTATCCCGGTGGTGGTCAGGGAATATTTCTTTTAATCGCGATGGTGTAGGGCAGGCGAACCGGCCTGCCGGCTGTTTTAATTCACATAAACCCAGTACTTTCTCAGGAGGAATGTGCCATGAGAGGAAAGTTTCTAACCGCAGCCACACTGGTGCTTGGGCTCATCTGGCTGGCCCAGGCCCAGATTGTGGTGAACGAATTCGAGACGGCGGCCGCCGATTCGTTCTTCGATTTGCTGGGCACCGGCCTGGGATCGCCCAAAGCGTTCATGAATTTGACCGACGATCCCTCCAATCCGTTCAGCGGCCAGCACGCCCTGAAAACCGACTGGCAGATTTACGCCACTGAACCCTGGGGTGGCTTCTTGCAGCTGATCCATACCGCCGACCCTTCAGTCAATGGGTATCTGGACTTCTCCAGCCACAAATTTTTAAAGGTTCGCTTCTATAATGAGGCGCCGGCCGATCCGGCGGGCACCACCGTGATGCGGTTTAAATTGCACGAGGCCAGCTCCACCAGTGGTGTAGGCGGCGACTGGGAAGACTGGTATTTCGAAACCCCCGGATTGTACGATATTGCACCTGGATGGAACGAACTGCTTATTCCCCTCAAGGAAATCCCCAATGCGGTGGGTACCCCGCCCAACAATCAGGGATTTTCCATTCCCGGATGGAGCGGCGTGCCCGGGGACCAGAAGCTGGATTTAACCAAGGTAGTGGGTTACAGCCTGGAATATGTAGCGACCACCAATCCGCCTCCAGATTCCACGGTCCATGGGATTACCCTGTGGGATCGGCTGGAGCTGGTGGGCGATCGCTACACGGTGCTGCATCACTTTGATAATATTACCAGCGACACCAACGTGAGCGTGGTCGGCAGCGGAACCGGGAGCATCACCTTCTCGGATAATATGCAGGATCTGATAGAAGGAACCGCTGCTGTGCAATGCGATTACATGATCGATGCCACCGAGCCCTTCGGCGGGTTTGTCAACATGATCGTAACGCCGGACAGCTTTTTTGCCTCTCTGGCCGGCAACAGCCATCTGAAGCTATGGTACAAGGTGCTCTCTCCGGCCTCCATTCCGGGCAATACGGTCATGCGGGTGGAACTTCACGATTGGAGCGACGGGGTGCAGGAGGTGTGGTACTACGAAAATTCCCGCGTGCTTGAAGATGCCACGGGCGAATGGCAAAGCCTGTTGATCCCGCTGCAAGACCGGGGATTTGGCCCCCCGCCGGATTCCACCGGTTTCAGTAATCCAGGATGGGTGGGCGATCCGGGTAACGGAAAGCTGGATTTCGATAAGATCAAAGGCTTTGCCATCGACTTTGTCGCTCTGAATCAGGGAACCCAGACCTCCGGATCCATTTTGTTTGATTACCTGGCCGGCCACGGCAAACGCCCCACCGACCTGATACCACCGGCGCCTCCCACTTTCCTGCAGGCGGCGCCCGGCAATCAATACAATCTGATTACCTGGGTGGATCCGCCCAATGAGCCCAATTCCACCTACGATGTCTATTATAGCAAAGACCCCATAACCGACGTGAATGCACCCGGGGTGGAAGTGGTCTGGTTGGATTTGCCCTACGGTACCCAGTCCTTCGAACATCTGCTGTTCAGCCCGCTGGGCGATTCTACTTATTCCTATTATTATGCAGTGACGGCCACCGATTCGGTGGGGAATGTCTCCCAGCCCACCGTAACGGCTAACCCCACCACCAACACGGCAAAGGGAATTCCAACCATTTCCCTGAACGCGCCCAGCACTACTTTTGCTGCAGATGGGGATCTGAGTGAATGGACGAATGTGATACCCTTTCAGATGGCTCCATCTCTGGGTTCTCACATTGTTTCCAATACTTCCATTACCGATGATAACGACCTGTCGGTTACGGCCTACCTGGCCATGGATCAGACCTATCTGTATGTGGCCTTCGATGTAACCGACGATGTTATCGATACCTCTGCAGTTAACACCTGGGAGAAAGATAGTCCGGATCTGTTTATCGGGCTCTACGACTGGCACGGGGCGCCCCATGGGGGGTATGAACGGGGTTCGGAACCGGATTATCACCTGCGGTTCAATCAGAATGCCCTGATCATTGACAATCTGGGTGGGTTTACCCTGTTACAGCCTTCATCGGCCGACTACTACTGGAAGCCCAAGCTACTTTTGCCTGGCTACATTATTGAGGCTCGGATTCCTCTGCAGGCCTTTGCCGATGCCGGGGGCGATGATCTCTTCAGCCCGGTCGAGGGGATGCGCATCCCGCTGGACTTTGCAATCAACGATGCGGACGGTGGTGGCGTTCGGCAGGGAATCCTGACCTGGTCCCCCTACAATGACGATACCTCCTGGCAATCCCCGAAATACTGGCTCTATACCTGGCTCGGCCAGAAAGATCATGTGGTCACCGGGATTGAGGATCCCTTGCAAGCGGGTGTTTACACCTACAAGCTGGTGCAGAACTATCCCAATCCGTTCAATCCCACAACCACCATTCAGTACAGCCTGGCGCAACGAAGTCAGGTAACCCTGGAGGTGTTTAATACTCTGGGTCAGCGGGTGGCCACGCTGGTCAATGGCTTTCAGAGTGCCGGAAACCATTCCATTCAGTTCGATGCCAGCTCACTGGCCTCCGGTATTTATTTCTACGTGCTGAATGCGGGGGATTTCCACAGCGTAAAGAAGATGGTATTGTTGAAGTAAGCCGTCTGGTATGGAGGGGTGGTGCAGCCTGCGGGCTTCACCGCTCCTCTGAATAAGGAGACTTAAACACAGGTTGACAGGTGCATACTTTGGAATTGTACAATCGCTCTCACCGACGGCCGGAAGGCGGCTCCATGACACCCGATTGGAGGAGGCCAGAAACGACGTTGCTCCTGTTGGTGGCCGTGTTTGCCTGTCTGATCGCGGTGCCGCGGCTTCAGGCAGGTACCACCGGCAAAATTGCGGGGGTGGTGAAGGACGCCAAGACGGGTGAGCCATTGCCCGGCGCCAATGTGTTCATCGAGGGACTCCCCTTGGGCGCAGCGACCGATGAGGACGGTACCTACTTTATCCTCAACGTGCCCCCGGGCACCTACGCCGTAACCGCCCAGCTGATCGGCTATCAGACGACCAAGATTACGGATGTGAAAGTGATGGTGGATCTCACCACCCGGCTGGATTTTGAGCTCTCGCCGGAGGCGGTGGAAGGAGAAGAGGTGGTCGTGGTCGCCAAACGGCCAATGATACAGAAGGATGTTGTCTCCACCGAAGTTCGGGTGAGCAAGGATGAAATCCAGCTGATGCCGGTAGATAATTTTAACGAAGTCGTGGAAGTACAGGCCGGGGTGGTGGAGGGCCACTTCCGCGGAGGGCGCCTGGGCGAGGTGATGTACCTGGTCGATGGCATCCCGGTCAACGACAACTTCAACAACGCCATGGCCGCTACCGTAGAAAATTCCTTTATCCAGGAACTCCAGGTAATTAGCGGAACCTTCAGCGCCGAATACGGCCAGGCCATGTCCGGGGTGGTGAACATCATTACCCGGGAGGGCAGCGATCGTCTGGAAGGTCATGTCAACCTCTATGCCGGCAACTATCTGACGCCCCACGACAAAATTTTCTGGAATCTGGGGCATGCCGATGGCAAGGACATTCAGAATCTGGAACTCTCTCTCAGCGGACCGGTCCCTCTGTGGAAAAAACTGAAATTTTTTGTGAACTCGCGCCTCTATGATGACAATGGGCGCTTTTATGGCCGGCGGGTTTACACCATCGAGGATGACGACCCCTTTCAACCCCACGGCGATAGTGCTTTTGTGCCCATGGGAAACTACAAGAGTTTTTCCCTTCAGGGCAAACTCTCCTATTACTTGCTACCGCAGGTAAAGCTGAGTTACACCGTTCTGCTGGACGACATTGAAACGAAAGGCTACGACCATGCCTTTCGTCTTGCCCCGGATGGCATCAAAACCCATTTCCAGAACAAAATTCACCAGAACTTTATCATCAATCACACCCTGTCCAAGAGCACCTTTTACACGCTGAAGCTGGCCAGAACCGAGGCCAACTACCGGGGCTACGTCTTTGAAGACCCTTTCGACCCCCGATATGTGATCCCCGAACGGGGGAATCCCCGCTCGGGCTACACCTTTCGCTCAGGTGGGAACCAGTCGGACCGCTACGACCGAACCACAACCACCTATCTCAGCCGCCTGGATGTGACCAGCCAGTTTCAGCGCCATCACAAACTGGGGCTGGGGGCGGAATTCAAACAGCATGAGGTTGAAAACTTTTACACCCGCTTCCGCGCCGCTTCCCAGGACCCTACCCAGTATCACGATATTGTCTATCCCGAGCCGAAAAGCCCCGGTCACGAATTTTACTTTAAAAAACCCCGTGAATTTGCTGCTTATCTGCAGGATGTGATGGAATATGAGGACCTGGTGGTCAATGCCGGGGTGCGCTTCGATTATTTTGATCCCAACACCGAAATGCCGGCAGACTTGCGGAATCCACTCTTTATTCCCCAGTTTCCCTCCGGGGAGCGGCGCGCCCGGGTGAAGACTCAGGTCAGCCCCCGCCTGGGGGTGGCTTTCCCCATTTCGTCCCAGGGGGTGATCCACGTCTCCTACGGTCATTTTTTTCAGATACCCAATTTTGATCAACTCTATCGGGGCATTTTCGACGACAACGGCGTTACCAAAACCCAGGTGGCCAGCAGCACCGGAGAATCCGGGGCGCTGGATGTGGTGGTCGGCAATCCCGACCTGCGGCCCCAGCAAACCATATCCTACGAAGTCGGCTTCAAGCAGGTGTTGATTGAAAACCTTGCCATGGAGCTTACCGCCTACTATCGGGACATCCGCAATCTGGTGGATACCGAAATTCTGGAAACCTACAATGGGAACAAATATGCCCGTTTCATTAACCGGGATTATGGCAACGTGCGGGGCATTATTCTGAGCTTCGAGAAACGATTTGCCCGGCACTGGGGCATGCGAGTAGATTACACCTACCAGTTTGCCGAGGGCAATGCCTCGGATCCCCAGTCGGTGTTTCAGGACAATCAGAGTGATCCCCCCAATGAGCCGGAAAAAAAGATGATCCGCCTGGACTGGGACCAGCGCCATACGCTGAATTTTTCTTTTGCCATGGGCACGCCGGGCAACTGGAACATGACCCTGCTGGGCAAGATGGGTTCGGGCACTCCTTATACAGCCGACAAATTCTTCAATCCGGTGGACATCACGTTCCGCAACGACCGTAACAAGCCGGCCGTATACACCTTCGATCTGCGTGCCGACAAGCAATTTTCTTTCAAGGGGACCCGTATTACGGCCTATCTGTTTATCGACAATCTATTTGACCGGCTCAACGAGAAAATTGTTTACGGTTCCAGCGGCCGGGCAGGGTTCGACTACAACACAAAATTCGCCGGGGACATTGTTGGGCTGCACACCATCGAAGAATTCGTCCTGAACCCGGCCTTTTACGACCCGCCACGGCAGTTTCGGGTTGGTATCAAGTTTGGATTTTAACAGAAGAGGTTTTATCCCGTGAAGACGAATTGGACAATCTTGAACTCCCCCGGGCAGCCGTTTCGAAATGGTCGAGCTGTTCCAGGGTTCAAGCCCTGGCTGCTGGGCCTCCTGATCGGCCTTGCGCTGGCCTTCCCTTCTCTGGCCCAGTTGCCCGAACATGTGATTCAGGCCTTTCGGAACGACCGATATGGCAATGTGCAATTTCGGAAGAAAGGCATCATGAACGGAAACCTGGTCCGCACACTGTATTTTAATCAGGGCGAGGTGGCCCACTGGCCGGACCAGCCCTCTGGCGAGTGGCCCAAGGGCAGCGGCCATTCCTACCTGGACGGGGTGGCCATGATCGTGGGGGCGGAGGTCCATATTCACAACGAAAACGGGGATTTTATTATTACACCGATCGAAACCGCCTACCGGGAGCATTTCGACTTCGATCCGGTAACTGGTGAACCCTGGGGCTGGGAACCGGTGCCCGGTTATGTACGGGACAATTCACTGAAGCCAGCCATCAGTAATGATGTGCGCACCTGGCCCGATGCCTGGCCAGATCCGATTTTTATTGAAATGGGCGTGGACCCTTCCCTGTGGGCCAACACAAAAGAAATTGAAGGCGAACCCAATCGCGACGACGATGGGGATGGCTTTGTCGATAATTTTACCTACTGGAACGGCTTTTTCGGGCGGGGAGTCACCAATGCGGATCTGGAGACCTACTTTGTGATGGACGATTCCCGCGATGGCGAATGGGCTCGGCCGCCCTACAATTATTTCCCTATTGCCGCGGATTCCAATCGTAAAGGGCTTGGCCTGCGGGTGGAGGTGCGCGGGTTTCAATGGTCCCAGGTACTGGCCGAGGACAATATCTTCTGGCTCTACGATATCGTAAACATCTCCGATAGCACGTACAAAAAAACGGTGTTTGGTTTTTTAACCGACGTCGGCATTGGCGGTACCAACGATTCCGGCGACGACAATGCGTCCTTCGATCTGGATCTGGACATTGCCTATGGCTACGACAGCAATGGCCTGGGCACGCCGGGCAACTGGGGTCCGGTGGGCTATATGGGCTATGCCTTTCTGGAGAGTCCCGGTAACCCGTTCAACGGCATTGATGATGACAACGATGGCATGATCGATGAGCGCCGGGACGATGGCATCGACAACAACGGAGATTGGCGGCCCTTTTCAGACCTCAACGGCAATGGGGTGTGGGATCCACCCAGAGAACCGCTGAACGACGATCTGGGTAAGGATGGTGTCGGGCCGTTCGATCGGCAGTACAACGGCCCGGACGAAGGGGAGGGGGACGGCAAACCCACGCCGGGAGAACCAAACTTCGATAAAACCGACAAAGACGAGTCTGACCAGATCGGTCTAACCAGCGTTTCTATTTACCGGCTCATTGAAGGTGGTGGTGGGGATGGCTGGCCTAAACATGATGAAGGCCTGTGGCGCCGGATGACCTATCACAATTTCGATACCACCCTGCAGCGCTCAAACATTCAATTGTTGTTCGGCTCCGGTCCTTTCGAGCTGCGTAAAAATCACCGGGAACGATTCTCCATGGCACTCCTTTTTGGCAGCGACCTGGAGGACCTGGTATTTAACAAAATCACCGTCCAGGCCATTTACAATGCCGACTACAACTTTGCGCAGCCGCCGGACAAACCCTTCCTGACCGCCATTCCCGGGGACGGGAAAGTCTTCTTATTCTGGGACAATTTCGCCGAGGAATCTCGCGATCGATTTCTACGCGACTCCCTGGGCAATCCTCGGAAGGATTTTGAGGGATACTTGATCTACCGAAGCCGGGAACCGGAATTTCAGGATATTAAAGTGATTACCGATTCCAAAGGGGAGCCCAAATACTGGAAACCGATTGCTCAATTCGACCTGATCGACGGCATTAAAGGGCCTGACCCGGTGGGCATCAACGGCGCCCACTTCTGGCGGGGCGACGATACCGGCCTGAGGCATTTTTATGTGGATACCGATGTGGAAAATGGGGTCAAATATTACTATGCGGTGGTGGCCTACGACCAGGGCGATCCGGATTTTGGCACCAAAGGCCTTCAACCTTCAGAGACCACCAAAATTATTACCGAGGATTTTCTGGGCAACCTGACCTTTGTGGATATTAACTGTGCTGTGGTCACACCCAATGCCCCGGCTGCCGGCTATGTGCCTCCCGGCGTGGAAGGGAATCTGGAGCAAGTGGCCGGGGGGGTGGGTACCGGCACCCTGGACGTAGATGTCATTGCACCGGGTGCCATTCAGGAAGGCAACACCTACAAAGTGCTGTTTCATGCGGACGGCAACATCCCCGTGTACAAGACCCGCAGTTACGACATCCTCCGACTGGAGGGCGACAGTGCTGTTGCCCTGGCCACCGACCTGGATGCCACCCAGTTTGGCGAGGAATTTCCCAGCCCACCGGTGGATGGCTTTGTCGTTCGTTTTCAGAACGACACCTTGATTTCCCTCGACCTGGCCAATTCCGGCTGGCTGATCAACAATGGCACACTGGAATTGCGTGTCCATGCCCACAAGGCCTTTCCGGCAGCGGCACGGCTGTGGCCATCCGATTACGAAATTCGGTTTTTTGATACCTTTGTCGATACCTCACTCAACCCGACCAACCTGGCCCCCCAGTACCCGGTGAAGTTTCAAATAATCAACACCACCATGGGGCATCGGGTCAAATTTGTAGTCTGGGATCCCCAGAACGATGGTCTCACCCCCGGCGATTCGCTGACCATTCTTGAGTTCGATTCCACCAGCCGGCGCAACTGGTTTACCTGGGATGTGGTCTATGGGAGCCGGGACGAGCCTCAGCCCATTGAGCCGGCTCCGGGCGACCGATATGTATTTCGTACCCGCCGTCCCTTCTTCGAGGGGGATTATTTTCTGTTCACCACCAAAGCCAGTCGAGTGGACAATCAACTGGCCAATGCCCAGCTGGATCAAATTCGGGTGGTGCCCAATCCCTACATCGTCAGTGCGGCCTGGGAACGTCGGCATCTGCTCAACACCGGCCGGGGCGAGCGGAAGATCGATTTCATTCATCTGCCCAAGGATTGCACGATTCGCATTTTCACCCTCTCCGGTGCGCTGGTGAAAACCCTGGAACACCATAGCGTGGCTGAGAACGGAGCGGAATCCTGGAACCTGATCTCTGACGATGGAATGGAAATCGCCTACGGCGTTTACGTCTACCACGTGGATGCACCCGGGGTGGGTCGCCGAATCGGGAAATTTGCCATCATTAAATAAGCGAGATGGATGATGAAAGCCTTTGTTGGAAACTCAAGAAACGCGCTCTGGAAGATGAGGTTAAAAACCGCCTGCTGGTTGCTGGTGGCTGTGCTGGGATGGGCTGCAAGCGGATTCAGCCAGGTTCAAAATTTCCGGGAAAACGTGTCCAAACGAGGCACAACAGCAGCCACGTTTCTGGAAATCGGGGTGGGGGCCAGAGCCCTGGGCATGGGCAGTGCCTTTACCGCCATGGCCGATGACCCCAGTGCGCTGTACTGGAATCCGGCGGGCATTGCCAAACTGACCCGCAATGGCGTCATCCTTAACCACACCGAATGGATCGCTCAGACTCGTTTCGACTATCTGGGCGGGGTCTTCCATACCGGGCGGTACGGAACAATTGGTTTCAGCCTTACCTCGCTGACCATGGACGACATGGAAGTGACCACCATCGACGAGCCGGACGGCACCGGCCAGTTGTTTAATGCCAGCGATTTTGCAGCCAGTTTGACCTATGCCATGCGCCTGACCGACCGCTTTTCAATTGGGTTGACCGGCCGGGTAATCCGGCAGATTATCTGGCAGATGGATGCGGTGGGTTTTGGCGTCGACATCGGCGTGCATTACCAGACCCCTTTCTCCGGGTTAACCTTCGGGGCTACCATGCGTAACTTCGGCACGAAAATGCGCCTGCAGGGGAAAAACACGCTGGTGTTGCACGACCCGGATCCGAGTACCACCGGTAACAATGGTCGCATTCCGGCCAATCAGCAGACCGAGAGCTGGCCTCTACCACTGACCTTTCGGGTAGGCCTGGCCTATCAGTTGTTAAATTCCTCCACGCACCGGGCACGCCTTTCCCTGGATGCTGAGCATCCCAACGATAATTACGAAAGCCTGCACCTGGGTGGAGAATACGTGTTCCGAAACGTCGTCGCTGTTCGGGCCGGCTATCGTTCCATGTTTCTGGATCAATCCGAGGAATCCATCACGCTGGGCGCCGGACTGTTCTACCCGCTGCTGGGCAATGTAATGGTGCACCTGGATTTCGCTTACATTGACTTCGGCCTGCTGGATTCAGTGTACAAATATTCCCTGGGCATTGATTTCTAACCACGAAAGGAAACTTGGATGAAGGTTTTCTGTTGGGCCTGCCTGTTGATCTTGGGAACGATGCTTCACACCGCTTGTTCGACTGCCCGGGCGCAGACCATCGACCAGAAAGTAGACGCACTGTTGAGCAAGATGACCCTGGAAGAGAAGGTGGGGCAGCTGACCCAGGTCACCATTCAGGCGGTGTCCAGTCAGGCCGAATCGGTCAACGGGCACCATCAGCTGGATATGGACAAATTACGCCGGGCCATTGTGGACTACCATGTGGGATCGATTTTAAATGTGTACGATGCAGCTTTTCCGGTGGCCCACTGGCAGGAGGTCATCACCACCATCCAGAATGTGGCCCTCAAGCAAACCCGGCTGGGAATACCGATCCTTTATGGCATTGATGCAGTACACGGCATGAACTACGCAAAAGAGGCGGTGCTTTTTCCCCAGGCACTGGCCATGGCTGCCACACGTAACCCCGACCTGGAGGAAGAAATTCAGCGGGTGACCGCCCATCAGATGCGGGCCTGTGGCATTCCCTGGAATTTCTATCCGGTCCTGGGGGTGGGCCGCACGCCCCTGTGGCCCCGCCTGTTCGAAACCTTCGGCGAGGATGTTTATCTGGCCAGCCAGATGGGCGCTGCCGCCGTGCGCGGGCTTCAGGGCGAAACGGCGCCAGGACAGCCACTGGCAGGGGACAGGGTCGCTGCCTGCGCCAAACACTACATCGGCTACAGCTTCCCCCTTTCCGGAAAGGACCGAACCCCGGCCTGGATCCCCCGGCGCCAGCTGCTGGAACTCTTTGTTCCCCCTTTTCAGGCCGCCATTCAGTCCGGCGTACTCACCGTCATGGGCAACTCCGGCGAGGTGAACGGGGTTCCTGTGCACAGCAGCCATGAGCTTTTAACCGAACTGTTACGGGATAAGCTGGGCTTTTCGGGATTCGTGGTCAGCGACTGGGAGGACGTGAATCGTCTCTACAGCCGGGACCGGGTGGTGGCCAGCCGTCTGGATGCCGCTCAGACCGCCCTGCTGGCCGGCGTGGATATGAGCATGGTCCCCTACGATTTCAGTTTTTACCACGATATTCTCCATCTGGTGCGCAACGGACAGCTGGCCGAAACGGAGGTGGATCGAGCCGTCCGCCGCATTTTGCGGGTCAAATTCCAGCTGGGACTGTTTGACAATCCTTATCCCCGCCGGGAATTTGAATCGGCCATCGACGGCCCCGAAGTGCGGGCATTGAGCCGCAGGGCCGCCCGACAGTCCATTGTACTGCTGAAAAACCAGAACAACCTGCTGCCCCTCACCGCCGTCCGGCGGATTCTGGTCACCGGGCCCACGGCCAATCGAAAATCGGTGCTCAACGGTGGCTGGAGCTACACCTGGCAGGGTCGGGAGGAGGCCCTGTATCCCGAAAATCATCCCACCCTGCTGAGCGCTCTCCGCGAAACGTTTGGAGCGAACCGGGTGCTCTACACCCCGGGTGCGGATTTCAATCGGTTGCAAAATGTGGAGGAGGCGGAGCGGCTGGCTGCTCAGGTGGACGTGGTGGTTGTGGCCCTGGGTGAGCCGGCCTACTGCGAAACGCCGGGAAACATCCATGACCTGCGCTTG
>RFHE01000386.1 GCA_003696445.1 Calditrichota bacterium
ATGGAAGAGGCCGCGGACATCATTTTTTTCATTTTTGTCATCGGGGGAGTATTCGGCATCCTGCAGGCCAGCGGTGTGATTCAGGCAGCCATTCAAAAACTGTTGCACACCTTTCGCGGTTCGCCCACCCGGCTCACTGTGATTCTCATGTTCGTGATCGGCGTGCTCGGTTCCACCCTGGGCATGGGCGAGGAGCTGATACCGCTGGTTCCGCTGTTTTTAATCATTTCCCGGGAGCTGGGTTACGATCGCTTTTACGGCCTGTCCCTGGTCATGCTTTCCGCCGACGTGGGCTTTGCCGCGGCGACTACCAATCCCTTTACGGTAAGCGTGGCTCAGGGCATCGCCGAGTTGCCCCTGAACAGCGGGATTGGATTCCGGGTGGTGTTTTTCTTGCTGGCCATCTCCCTGGCCATCCTCTACGTGTTGCGCTACGGCCGCAGGATCAAGAAAGATCCCGGCGCCCGCATCATGCCGGACGACCATTTCCATCTGGAGGTAACGCTGGATGATGCGGTTGCCTTCAATCGCCGGCACGGGTTTATTCTGTTTCTCTGCGCCTCCATTTTTGCCTTTGTTCTTTATGCGGTACAGACCATGGACTGGTGGATGGCCGAGATGGGCGGGGGCTTTCTTTTAATGGGCATGCTGACCGCTGCTTTCTCTCGGATGAGTCTGGACGAGACCACCCGGGCCTTTGTAAAGGGCATGGAGGAGATGGTGGTGGCCGCGCTGGTGGTGGGCTTTGCCCGCGGCATTCAGGTGGTGCTCCAGCAGGGGCAGATTCTGGACACGGTCATTTTTTCTGCCGCCACCCTATTGCAGCACATGCATCGCATTGCCGCCGCCGAAGGCATGCTGGTCTTTCAGACCATTTTAAATTTTTTCATCCCATCCGGGTCCGGCCAGGCGGCGGTTACCATGCCGCTGATGGCCCCGCTGGCCGACGTGTTACAACTGACCCGGCAAACGGCGGTATTTGCGTTTACCTGTGGGGATGGGTTTTCCAATTCCATCATTCCCACCTCCGGGGTGTTGATGGCCATGCTGGGCCTGGCCGAAATTCCCTACGAAAAATGGTTGCGTTTTGTCTGGCCCCTGTTTCTGCAATTAATGGCTCTGTCGGCCCTGTTTCTGGCTATTGCTGTGTTGATCAATTACCGGTAAATGTAACGCGACCTTCACAGGCCGGCACCGGGCGGTGAGCGGCATACCTGAGGCACACACGTGGTGGCTAAAAGTTCAGTGGAACCATAACAAAGGAGTGTAGCCGTGAATTTGAAATTGTTCGAAGGGCACCCGACCGGTTTACGGGTCTTGTTTTTCACCGAGATGTGGGAACGGCTCAGCTATTACGGCATGCGCGGGATTCTGGTGCTGTTCATGGTGGACCAGATGCGTGGCGGCATGGGCATGGACACCGAAAATGCCGCGGCCATCTACGGCCTTTACACGGCGCTGGTTTACCTGCTGGCGCTGCCGGGCGGCTGGGTGGCCGATCACATTCTGGGCCAGCAACGGGCGGTGTTCCTGGGCGGCTGCGTCATAGCCGCCGGGCACTTCAGCATGGCCATCCCCGGGGACATTACCTTCTACCTGGGGTTGATCCTGATCGTTCTGGGAACCGGCCTGCTGAAGCCGAATGTCAGCACCATTGTCGGCGAGCTGTATCCGGAAGGGGGGGCGCGGCGCGATGCCGGCTTCTCGATTTTTTACATGGGAATCAATGTGGGTGCCCTGGCCGGTCCGCTGATCTGTGGTTACCTGGGCGAGGAAATCAACTGGCACCTGGGTTTCAGCGCGGCCGGGATCGGCATGGTGCTGGGGTTGATTCAATATCGCTACGGACTGCGCCACCTGGGCGATGCCGGGCTGCTGAAGGACGTGACCACTGAAGAACAACGCAGGGCCATCCGCGGCTTCATTTACGGGGTCGGAACCCTGGTGGGCATCGGAGTGCTGCTGGCGGTGTTGCACAACCTGGACATTTTCCGCCTCACCCTCACCGGCGTGGCTCACTCCACCACGGTCATCATCGTGGCCATTGCCGTGCTCTATTTCCTTTACATCATTTTTGTCCATGGCATGGCTCAGAAGCAATTGAATTCGCTGGAAATCAAGCGGGTGATTGTCATCTTCTTCCTCTTTGTCGGCGCAGCCCTGTTCTGGTCCGGGTTTGAGCAGGCCGGTTCTTCGATGAATCTATTCGCCGAACGGTTGACTAACCGGGTGCTGATGGGCATGGAAGTCCCGGCCAGCTGGTTTCAGTCGGTCAATCCGCTTTTCATCATTCTGCTGGCGCCGGTTTTCGGATCCCTCTGGGTGAGCCTGGACCGGATGAATAAAGAACCTTCCATTCCGGTCAAGTTCGGGCTGGGCCTGTTGCAACTGGGGGTTGCCTTCCTGGTGCTGGCCTGGGCCTCCACTTACGCCAGCGAAACCTCGCCGGTGAGCCCCATGTGGCTGGTGGTGACCTACTTTCTGCAGACCACCGGGGAGCTTTGCCTGAGTCCGGTGGGCCTGAGCAGTGTGACCAAGCTTTCGCCCCGGCATCTTACCGGCCAGATGATGGGCATCTGGTTCATGGGTTCGGCACTGGGTAATCTGATTGCCGGCCTCCTGGCCGGGCAGTTCGAAAAATTGCCCCTGCCGGAACTGTTCGGCGCTGTGGCTCTGATCACCGCCGGTTCCGGACTGTTATTCCTGCTGTTCAGTCGCCTGATTCAAAAAATGATCGGGGACATAAAATAGCAGGCAGCAGGCTGGCAGCACCCGGACGGTAAGCGGTGCCGGCAGGGTGCTGAAGCGTTGTATGTTTTGTTTCAATCCAGATGCCGGCCCTGCCCGGGAGAGGGGAACCGGCTGGAACGACCATTGGAGGCTGAATGGCGGCACCAAAGATAGGTGGCGTGGTTCTCCGCGAAACAGATTGAGAAAGCATGGCCAAGGGGAAAAAGAGCGAACCGCTCAGCGCAGAGCAACAGGCCTTTATCGAGCAACATCGGGGAA
>RFHE01000387.1 GCA_003696445.1 Calditrichota bacterium
CGATGGGGATTTCCTTCGTCCCATGCCGCCAATGCTGCCGCTGCTGGCACGGTGCTGGCTCGGATGTTCCCTCGCTGGCGATGGGCATTTGCGCTTTTAGCAGGACTCATTGGCTTTACGCGTATTTATGTGGGTGTTCACTATCCGGGCGATGTAGCCGCCGGATTTTTACTGGGCTGGGCCGTGGGACTTCTGCTCTGGCAAATGACCCGAAGCGGATTGAAACGGTATCTGAACCAGAAAGTATGAAAAAATACAGAAGATCTGCTGCCGGACATTCAGGTTTTTACTGTGAGCTTTAACATGATGAAACAATCGTAGGGGCGTTCCTGTATGGCGAGGAATTTCTGGGCACAAATTAAAGCCAACATCAAAAACAATTTTTTCTCCGGTCTGGTTATTACCGTGCCCTTGTTTATTACTTTTGTAGTGCTGCGGGCGATCTTCAATTTTTTTGATCGACTCATCCTGCCCTACCTGCAGATTTATTTGAAGACTTACATCCCCGGGCTGGGTATTCTGTTGGGCTTAATCTTCATTTATCTGGTCGGCATGGTGACCAAGAACTATTTTGGTCACAAACTGGTGAGTATGGGAGAGCGTTTTTTAATTCGCATTCCCATTGCTAAAACGGTTTACACAGCCGTCAAGCAGATTCTAATCACCTTTAGCGGGCAGGGAAAATCCAGTTTTAAGAAAGTGATTCTGGTGGAATATCCACGGAAAGGGATCTACTCCATCGGCTTTTTAAATGGCGACATGTACTACCCGCAGGAAGACAAATGCCTGCTCAGCGTTTTGGTGGTCACCTCGGTGAACCCGACCTCCGGTTTTCTCATTTTGGTGCCTGCCGAGGAGGCCATTTTTACCCGGCTTTCCACCGAAGACGCTATGAAATTGATTGTTTCCGGAGGCATCGTTACCCCGGCTACGGTTGAAGTGGAACCGAATCCTTATTTGCAAAAAGTTTAAGAGGCGTGGGTGGCCTGGATGAAGGTTTGAAGGCGCCGCAGCACCGGCTGGTCTTTTTCGATCATTCGCCGCACAATTTCACCAAAAGAAACCCGCCCTTCCTCCGCCAAAATGGCCGTTCGCTTCCATGCTTCGGTCGGCAAGGAATAGAGTTGTTTAAGCAGGGCCTTCCTTTTTTCTAGGAAGTGGCTGATCAGTTGGTTTAGTGAACGATTTCTCTGGATGGCCGTCTTTTTTAATTTCTCCGGGTCAATGGAAGTCAGGTAGGGGTGCTCCTGTTCCAGAATTTTTTGCAGACGAAATTCAATCACCTCATCCTGCACCAGGGTCTGTTCGGTCAAGAAATTAAAAAACTCGCCATTCTTTTCCAGTTGTTCCTTTAAAGGGCTCTCGCTCTGTAGCGGATGGAGCAGTTGGTAGTAGGCGCGAAAGTTTGTTTCAAACTGCTTGATTAATTCCCGGGCATCCAACAAAATACACCTCCCAAGCTTGCTGAGCCAAGAAACTAAAAGTATGGCCTTTTTTGAATGATTCAGGTCACACCGGGAAAAATTTCTGGCATTGTGCGGTTGAAATAAAGGTAAATATTTGTCGCCCGAGAAGAAATACGAAAAAATGAAATTTTTACTGGACGGCATGTTGAGAGGGCTGGCCCGCTGGCTGCGGTTCCTTGGCTGGGATGCTCAGATTCTCCAGCGCTGGGAGGCGGATGAGATCCGGCGGTGGTACCAACGAGAGCCCGATCGGGTGTTCGTAAGCCGCTCGCGGGCACATGTGGAGGCCTGGCCTGGTCAATTCAAAGTTCTCCTTTCCAGCGACGACGTGGCAGAGCAGTTACAACAATTGAACGAACGCTTCTCACTTGTTCAACCGGATTTGTTTCTCTCCCGCTGCAGCCGGTGCAATCAACCGCTGGTGGCCGTTCGGCCAGAGGCGGTGCGAGGCAAAGTGCCCGAACGGGTTTTTGAACGATTTCGGGAATTTTACCTTTGTCCCGGGTGCCAGCGCATTTACTGGGAGGGAGGGCATGTGGAGCGGTTAATCAAAAAATTGCAAAGGATGGGTTTGTTTTTTTCTCCAAATTGTTCAAACCAAATGAATGAAACAGGGAGACCAACATGAACTGGACATCTGAATTCGAAACTGTTTGTCGGCGCCTCCAAGCCCTTGAACCGGAAATGGTAGCTTTTCAGAAGGAATTGACTGCCATTCCGGCCCTGGGCCCTGAGAACGGTGGCCAGGGCGAATGGGAACGGGCCCAGTTCCTGCGCAAAAAACTAGAAGCCTTCGGAGTCCCCCAAATCGAGCAAATCGATGCCCCCGATTCCCGGGTGGCCAGCGGAAAGCGCCCCAATCTGATTGCCCGCGTGCCGGGCAAATCCTCCCAAAAAACCATCTGGATTCTCACCCACATGGATGTGGTACCGGAAGGGGACCGCAGCCTGTGGGACACCGATCCCTGGCAGGCCGTTGTGAAAGAGGGCAAAATTTACGGCCGCGGCACCGAGGACAACCAGCAGAGCCTGACCTCCGCCCTGTTTACCCTCAAAGCCTTTCTGGACACCGGAATCAAACCGGCGTACCCGCTGGCTCTCATTTTTGTGGCCGACGAAGAAACCGGTTCCGAGTACGGGCTAAAGTACCTTTTGCAACACCACCGCCACCTTTTTTCGCCCAACGACATTATTCTGGTACCCGATGCCGGCGAGCCCGATTCGACCATGATCGAAGTGGCCGAAAAGAGCATCCTCTGGCTGCGTTTTACCACCCATGGCTCCCAGTGCCATGCCAGCCTGCCGGACCATGGGGTCAATGCCTTCAGAGCCGCCTCTCACCTGGTGGTTGCCCTGGAGCAGCTCTACCAGCGGTTCAACCTGCGCAACGAACTCTACGAACCACCTATTAGTACCTTTGAGCCCACCAAAAAAGAAGCTAATGTAGGCAATGTGAACACCATTCCGGGAAAGGATGTGTTCTATCTGGATTGCCGGATTTTGCCCGAATACCGGATTTCTGAAGTCATGGATTTTATTGGGACGCTTTGCCTGGAGGTGGAAGACCGGTTCAAAGTGAAAATAGAGGTGGAGCCGGTCCAGGTGGTAGAAGCGCCCCCGCCCACCCCGGCCGATGCCGAAGTAGTCGAACGGTTAAAACGGGCGGTGAAAGCCGTGTACAATGTGGAAGCCCGCCCCATGGGGATTGGTGGCGGCACCGTGGCCGCCGTTTTCCGCCAGGCCGGCCTGCCGGTAGCCGTGTGGTCCACCGTGGACGACGTGTGCCATCAGCCCAACGAATATGCGGTCATTGAACA
>RFHE01000075.1 GCA_003696445.1 Calditrichota bacterium
ACGTCCAGGCCGACCTCTTTTGCGCAGAGCAGCAATGTGTCCCATTCGGCAATATTCCGGCACTCTGTAAAATGTGCCCGCTGCAACCGGTCGAAGTAGTTCCAGTGAGCCTGCTGGCCACCCTGCCACTCGGCCGCCTTACAGGCCAGTAACCCGGGTGTCGAGTACGGATAGGGGAACGACCGGCTGGCCATCAGTTCCGGCCGAAACCGACGTTCCGGGTCATGCTGATTGGCCGCCTGCCAGTGCCGGAGAATGGCCGCCTTGCCGGCCTCCGGCGAACCAAATATCTGGGCGATGCTATCCGGCATGGGCGCCAGAGCAAAACTGCGGTGCACTATGTTGACCTCCGGATACTCCTCAACCAATCGCCGAACACGCGGCGAGAACACATAGCACCACGATCAAAGAACATCGTGGAAAAATTCAACGGTTTTGCGCGTCATTGGTGTTCCCCGCATTACGTTAAACGAACTGGCCTTCCCCTCAAAAGGGAGCCGGCAGTTTTTTCCCTCCCTGCGATTCCTTTTCACCTTGAATTTAGGACAATGGCCGTTAAATTAGAAACCAGAATCGAGCAAAAGGAATGGTTCATGTCCAGTGTGGTCACCTTTATTCTGGCTGGCGGGCAGGGAACGCGCCTGTATCCCCTGACCAAATACCGCTCCAAGCCGGCCGTCCCTATCGCCGGCAAATTCCGCCTGATCGACATCCCCATTTCCAACAGCATCCATTCCGGCTACCGGAAAATCTTTATTTTAACCCAGTTTGCCGCCGAGTCGCTTCATCGCCACATCATGACCACCTATCGATTCAGCATTTTCTCCAAGGACTTTGTGACCATTCTGGCCGCCCAGCAGACGCTGGAAAATCGGGACTGGTACCAGGGCACGGCCGATGCGGTGCGCCAGAATCTACGCTACATCGAGGGGTTCGGCGACCTGGTTTTGATTCTTTCCGGCGACCATCTTTACCGCATGGATTACCGGAAATTTGTGGAATACCACCTTGAAAAGCAGGCCGACATCACCATATCAGTCATCCCGGTGCCCCGGGACCGCGCGCCTCAACTGGGCCTGATGAAACCCGATCCCGATGGGAGGATTGTTGCCTTTAAGGAAAAACCGTCCGAAGAAGCAGAGCTGGATGAAATGGCGGTCAGTGCCGAGGTGATGGAAAAGTTTGGCATCGAGCCGGACGGAAGAACCCATCTGGCCTCGATGGGAATCTACGTATTCAATAAACAGACCCTGTTTGAACTCCTGCAAAACAGCACGGCCAGCGATTTCGGGCGGGAGGTGATTCCGGCTGCACTGGAAACAAAGCGGGTGTTCAGTTACTTTTTCGATGGCTACTGGGAGGACATTGGTACCATCGGGGCTTTCTTCGATGCCCAGATCGACCTCACCCGCCCTCTGCCCCGCTTCAACTTTTACGATGAGGACCGGCCCATTTACTCGCATCCCCGTTTTTTGCCCGGCTCCAAAATTCTTTATTCCACAGTGGACCAATCGATTCTGTGCGAGGGGAGCATTGTGGACTCGGCTTCCATCAAAAATTCCATTATCGGTGTGCGTTCCGTTATCGGCCAGGGCTGCGAACTGGAAGAGGCCATCGTGATGGGAGCGGATTTTTTCGAAACGCCGGCAGAATGGGCGGTTCACAAAAAACAGGGACTGCCCCGGCTGGGCATCGGCAACAACACGGTGATTCGCCGCGCCATTGTGGACAAAAATGTGCGTATCGGAAACAATGTGCGTTTAATCAATCGGGATGGCGTGCAACAGGCAGATCATGAAAAATATGCCATTCGAGACGGCATCATTGTCATTCCCAAAAACACGGTTCTGGAAGACGGCTTTGAGGTGTGAGCGATGAGCCCGACCATGCGAGAACGCCACTGCCCCATCTGCGGTGAAGACTATTTCGGGAAGATGACCGAGTGCCCGGTGTGCGAGGTGCCGCTGGTGGAGGACTTTTTTGCGGAAGCGCCGGAAGAAGAAATGCAGCGTTTTGTGCCGGTGGGCCGGGCCCTGAACGAGATGGAAATCGCCCTGATCAAAAGCCAGTTCGATGCCCTGGGCATTCGCTATTACCTGCTCGGAGAAAACGCCTCCCGAATGGTTCCGCTGCCCATGTCGGTTAAAATTATGGTCCACGAGGAGGACCTGCCCGAAGCCGAAGAAATTATCCGTGAATGGGGCTTCACCTGATTGAGCCGATCACAGGGCGGAGGGAAACCTGAAATTGCAAACCCGGTGGCGCACTTCCATGAATCGAAATTCCCGGCCATTTATCCTCTGTATTAATCCCTGGATTTACGATTTCACCGCCTACGATCTGTGGAGCAAACCGCTCGGGTTGCTCTACATTGCCGCCTATCTGGAATCCCGGGGGTGCCGGGTGAAGCTATTGGACTGTCTGGATCGGTGGCACCCGGCCCTGCTAAAGCGCCAGAACAGGACGCGCCCCAAATTGCGCCGTTACGGTACCGGGCCTTACCACCGGGAGGTCATTCCCACGCCGGAACCGCTGAATTTCATTCCCCGGCGATACGCCCGATATGGGCTTCCAGAGGACATTTTCCTGGCCGAGCTTCAGGCCAGTCCACGGCCCGATGCCATTCTGGTCACCAGTTTCATGACCTACTGGTATCCAGGGGTCAGGCGGGTGGTGGAGCTGTGCCGGCAGCACTTTCCCGGCGTGCCGATTGTGCTGGGTGGCATTTACGCGACCCTTCTGCCAGAGCACGCCCGGCAGGTCGTCCAGCCCGACGCCTTGATTACCGGCCCCGGCGAGGAAAAGGTGGCCCGCCTGCTGGCCGACTGGCTCAATTATCCGGCCCTGCTGGAGGACTTCCCCACCCGGTTGGACGCGTTTCCCTACCCGGCCTTTCATCTCTATTCCGGCCTGGATTATTTGATTGTCATGACTTCCCGGGGTTGTCCATTCCGTTGCACCTTCTGCGCCACCTACAAAATCGACGCCAATTTTACGCTGCGCGACCCGGAGGCGGTGGTCGCGGAAATTCTCCAGCAGAGCCGGCGCTTTCGCGTGCGGGATGTGGCCTTTTACGACGACGCCCTGTTGCTGCAGGCCGAGCAGCGCATCAAACCCATTTTGAAACAACTGATCCAGGCCCGGAGGCCGCTGCGGCTGCATACCCCCAACGGCCTGCACGGCCGCTACATCGACGAGGAACTGGCCCGACTCATGTTTCGGGCCGGGGTAAAAACCATTCGCATCAGCCTGGAATCGGTAGCCGCCGAGCGTAGAAGGGACATTCACAACAAAATTACCCCCGGCGAATTTACCCGGGCAGTCCAGAACCTGACCGCGGCCGGTTATCGAGCCCGGGATATCGAAACCTACATCATCATGGGCCTGCCCCACCAGAGCCTGGAAGAGGTAGTGGAAACCATGCTCTATGCCAACAGCATGGGCGTCATCATTCGGCTGGCTTCGTTTTCGCCCATTCCGGGCACGGTGGACTACCAGCGGGCCATAGAGTCCGGCTACTTCCCCGAGGATGCCGATCCCCTGCTGACCAACAAGACCATCATTCCGCTATTTCGCACGATGGAAGCCTACCAGACCTTTCACCTTCTGGGTCAGTTTGCCCAGGTGTTGAACGAAGCAGCCTTTCGTGGGATCAGCTTTTTTAAACCGGCCGAGTTTCGCCGGGCCGTTTTCGCAGCTCTGGAGCGGGCCCGCAAATGGAGCGAGGAGGCCAGCGACAAATTTGCTCCCCGCCTGCTGGCCTCCAGCTGATCGGCACAATTTTCCACCGCCGTTTTTCTTTTTCAGACCACTATGACTACATTAAGCGGAACCAACTGCGAGGGTCAGAACCATGATGCTCCCCATTTACCAGGTGGATGCCTTCAGCGATCGATTGTTCGGCGGCAATCCGGCCGCGGTGGTCCTGCTGGAGAAAGACCTGCCCCGGGAGGTGCTTCAATCGGTGGCCCAGGAAAACAATCTCTCCGAAACCGCCTTTGTGTACCTGCACACCTCTCCCTGGCGCATTCGCTGGTTCACGCCGCTGGTGGAGGTCGATCTGTGTGGTCATGCTACTCTGGCAGCCGCCCATGTGTTGTTTGTGCATCGCAGCGCCAGGAAAAATCCCCTCCAGTTCAAATCCCGCAGCGGTTGCCTGCAGGTGGAACGTGATGGGGATTGGCTGGTGTTGGATTTTCCTGTGGATCAGCTCGAGCCGGTGGAGCCTACCCAGGCGCTGGTGACTGGCCTGGGCGCCACACCCGAACAGCTGTTCAGGGGGCGGTCCGATTACCTGGCCGTTTTCCCGGACGAGGATGTAGTGCGCACCCTGAAGCCGGACATGGCCACCCTGGAACGAGTCGAAGCCAGAGGGATCATCGCCACCGCACCCGGCAACCAGGTGGATTTTGTTTCCCGCTTCTTTGCCCCGCGGGTAGGGGTTCCCGAAGATCCGGTCACCGGATCGGCCCACACCAGTCTGGTGCCCTACTGGGCCCGACGGCTGGGCAAACCGCGCCTGCGGGCCCGGCAGCTCTCCCAGCGCGGCGGCGACTTACTGTGCTGGCAGGAAGGCGATCGGGTGAAGATCGGCGGGCGAGCGGTGACCTACCTGGTCGGCGAAATTTATTTGCCCGCCTGCTGACCCAGTCAGCGACACAATGGTTGCTACCCATTAAGGCGGCCGGCTTTTCTTCCACCTTTGGAAGGCCGGCCTCTTAAAACCAGTAAGGAGAGCTCCCATGGAACCTGTCCGCTTTGCTTCCGGCGCCCCCTGGGAGGACCTGGTCGGCTACTCCCGTGCAGTCAAAATCGGTCCTCACCTGCATGTGTCGGGAACCACCGCCACCGATGCCGGCGGCGAAATTGTCGGCGCCGGCGATCCCTACACCCAGACCGTTCAGTGCCTGAAAAACATTGAACGGGCTTTAAAGGCGCTGGGGGGATCGCTGAACCATGTGGTGCGGACGAGAATTTACGTGACCCGTATCGATCAATGGGAGGCGATTGGCCGCGCCCACGGCGAGTTTTTTCGCCACATCCGCCCGGCGACCACGATGGTGGAAGTGAGCCGCCTGATTCACCCGGACATGCTGGTCGAGATTGAAGCCGAGGCCTACCTGCCCGCCGGCACCACCGATTAAGGAGCTGGGAGACCTGAGCCCTTCTTTCGGCGGGCGGTAAAACATCGCCTGGCCCAAGAGCCACCTCCCGCACGGTTTCGCGAGATCTGAGCAGGAGCACCCCGCAGGCAACGATTTATTCCCTGAGAAGCGTGCGGGCCAGCTCCCGAAAAGCCTGGCGGGAAGGCTTGATGCCCACCGGAATTTCCTGTGGCCAGGGCCAGTAAATCCGGGGGATTTTGAAACCGGCCAGTCGGGAGGAGAGAAAGTCGCGCCACTCGGCCGGATCAATCGTCCGCCGGCTGTGAACAAATGCCGCAGGCCGCTGCCCGAATTCCGGGTCGGGCACCGGCACCACCAGCACTTCTTCGCACTCCGGATGTTCGAACATGGCCTGCTCAATCTCTTCCGGATAAATGTTCTCGCCACCGGAAATGAACAGGTTGTCCTTCCGGCCGATGATTTTCAGATACCCCTGGTCGTTCAGCCGTCCCAGATCGCCGGAGGGCCAGAAGCCCTTTGCATCGAAGGGATGGATCAATTCGCCTTTCTCCAGGAATCCTACACAGCGCGTCTGCCCGCCCAGCAAAATTTCACCATCTCCAGCGATCTCGAGCTTTCGGTACGGGAGCAACCGCCCGGAGGTCTGCAGGGCTTCCGCCGGATCGCCCGGGGCGGTGGTGGTTACCTGCGAGGCCATTTCGGTACATCCGTAGGAGGTGAAGAGGGGCAGCTCCAGGGCCAGGGCCCGTTCCAGCAACAGGGCCGGCACCGGGGCACCGCCCAGCAGGATGGCCTTCAGGGAGCGGAGCCGTTCCGCCATGGACTCGTCCCGAAGCAGGCGGTAGAGCTGGGTGGGCACCAGGGAGAGGTGCGTGAT
>RFHE01000388.1 GCA_003696445.1 Calditrichota bacterium
GCTGGAGAATCGGGTGGTGGTCAAATTTACCCGTGATTTGTCGGTGCAGGGGCAGGCGGCGCGGACCGGAATCCCTGCACTGGATGCCCGGCTGGCCCGGGTGGGTGCAACCCGCCTCCAGGCTGCCTTCCCTTTCCTTGCCGGCAGGGCGCTCAAGCATGCCACCGAGCTTGGCCGAGTCTATTACCTGCAACTTTCGGGAAAAGTCCCGCTGGAAACGGCCCTGAGCCTCTTGCGGCAGGATCCGCTGGTGGCTTATGCCGAACCGGTTTACGTCTATGCGCTGGACGAGGCGCCCAACGATTCCCTCTTTCCGCTGATGGGCCAGTTTAACCAGGTAAAGGCCGTTCAGGCCTGGGATGTGGTAAAGGGCGAGCAGGGCAATGTGATCATTGCCGTGGTGGACGGCGGCACCGACTGGGACCACCAGGATTTGTTGGCCAATGTGTGGACCAACCCCGGAGAAATTCCAAATAACGGCCTGGATGACGACAACAATGGGTTTGTTGATGATGTCCATGGTTGGAATTTTGCCAACAACAGTAACGATCCCACCGGCTTACCGGCCACTCCAGGCAGCGCAGCACATGGCACCCATGTGGCCGGCACCGCCGCTGCGGTGACCAACAATGGCCTGGGGGTGGCCAGTATCAGCTGGAATTGCCGGCTGATGCCGATCAATGCCGCTCATCCGACATTGGACCGGGCCATCGCCTTTGGCTATGACGGCATTGTGTATGCGACGGCCAACGGCGCCAGTGTGGTAAACTGCAGCTGGGGAGGGCCCGGAGCACCCTCGCGCTTCGAACAGGAGGTGATCGATTTTGCCCACGACAACGGCACCCTGGTTGTAGCGGCAGCCGGCAACGGCGGCGACGATAATGTAGGGGATAACAACGATTTCCTGCCTCATTTCCCGGCCAGTTACCATCACGTGCTGGCCGTAGGTGCCACCCAGCAAACCAGCGATTTTAAGGCGGGTTTTTCCAACTTCGGCGTCACGGTGGATGTGTTTGCTCCCGGCGTGGGGATTTACAGTACTACCCCCAACAACACCTATTCCTCCTTTTTCAGCGGAACGTCCATGGCATCCCCGCTGGCCGCGGGGCTGGCCGGTCTGGTAAAAACCCTGAAGCCGGCCTGGAATGTGGATCAGGTGCGGGAACAGGTTCGGGTGAGCAGCGATCCCATCGATGCCTTCAATCCCGGGCAGAGCGGTCTGCTGGGCAAGGGACGCATCAATGCGCTGCGCGCAGTGTCCGACTTTTCGCTACCGGCGGTGCGCATTGCCCGGGTGAGTTTTGTGGATGCCGGTGGGGATGGCATCATCAACGCCGGCGAGACCGTGGATCTGACCGTTACCCTGACCAACTTTCTTGCCTCCGCCAGCGGGATTACCGCCTCGCTGAGCAGCCCGGATAACGCGGTCACGGTGACTTCCGGCGCGAGCAACATTTCCGCACTGAACAGTGGCGATTCCCTGGATGCAGCCTTCCAGTTTAAGGTGGCCAACGGGACCGGCGACGGTGCGGTGCTCCATTTTTACCTGGACATTGCCGCCGCCAATGGCTACAACGATCGGGACTTCTTTACGCTGGTGGTCAACCCGCCCCAGTTTGCCACCCACAACACCGGGACGCTGCAAACCTCCATTACCACACAGGGGAACATCGGTTTTGTTGATTTCGCCGGTTCGGACGGCGATGGGTTTGTTTTCCGCGGACGCAATTACCTGTTTGAAGGCGGCTTGATGATCGGGCGTAGCGTCAACGAAATTTCCGACTGCGTGCGCGGCGCCGACGGCCAGACGCAGGACACCGACTTTCGGCCGGCCACCGGCGAGTTGCTCCAGATCGTCAGTCCCGGGGCGAACAGTTTTGAGGAGGGCTCCATTTTGCTGGTGGATTCTCTGGCCGCAACCCCACTGGGCGTGACCGTCCTACAGGAGAGCTTTGCCGACACTGCCCAGGGCTTCGACACCTTCGTCATTTTTCGCTACACCATTCAGAACAACAGCAACCTGCCCCTGAGCAATCTGTTTGTCGGCCTGTTCTTCGACTGGGACATTCGGGCCGATGTAAACGATTTTGCCCGCTGGGATGGGGTAAGACGCCTGGGGTACGCGGCGGATGCCGGGAGCAATCCGGCCAATCTGGCCGGGGTCAAATTGCTCTCCCAGCAGGGCGCGGTCAATTTCCGGGCCATCGACAATCCGGCTCTGCTCTACGACGGATTTACCAACATCGAAAAGTGGAACTTTCTGAGCGGCGGCATTCAGACCCAGTCCCTGAACGGGGTGGATGTTTCCCTCCTGCTTGCCGAAGGGCCGTTGAACATTCCGCCGGGCCAGAGCGCGGTGGTGGGCTTTGCCGTGCTCGGAGCCAATAGCCTGGCCGAGTTGGAGGCCGGGGCCGATTTTGCCCAGTCCCTGTGGGATTCCATCACCACGGACATCGAGCCTCTGCCCGCCCAGCGGGCGCCGGAGCGGTTCCAGCTGGCCCAGAATTATCCCAATCCCTTCAATCCGGAAACGGTGATTGCCTACAGCCTGCCGGTCGCCTCGGCGGTCAAGCTGGTGGTTTACGACGCCCTGGGCCGGGAGATTCGCACACTGGTCCAGCAAAACCAGCCGGCCGGGCAGTATCGGGTGCGCTGGGACGGCCGGGATGAACAGGGCAGGCCGGTTCCCAGCGGGGTTTACTTCTACCGGCTCCAGGCAGGCCGCTTCTCGGCGAGCCGAAAAATGCTCCTGCTCAAGTAGGGCGGTTGTTGAGCCATCCTGGAAGCACAAAAGGCTCGGGTTGGAGTAGTGTTGATCTCCGCCAGGGGACCGTCCGAGAAGAAAACAGAGGGGACAGGGTTACAGGGCATTTTGTCTGGAGGGAGCCCGCCGCTTCGCCGGAGCCTTAGCCAAAAGTGAGAGAGCCGTCATGGCCCGCGGCTCGCGGAGTTACCGGCAGGGCAAACGAGCGCCGATCGTTTACTCCGGAAGCGAGTTGCCTCACCGATGGATCGAGCGTAGTTCGTCCACCACGTAGCCACAGGCAGGCACTGGCCGTGCTCCCGAATTTAGCCGGCTGGCAAGGCCGGGTTCCAACCAAATAAAAGAGCCGCCCCC
>RFHE01000389.1 GCA_003696445.1 Calditrichota bacterium
GGCGGTTCTGTTCAATGGCCTTCTGAAGCTCCTGGGTTTTCTGCACCAGCTCGCGATTCATCCGGTGCAACTTGGTCTGATTTTCCAGGATCTCCCGCTGGGTTTGAATCTTTTCGGTAATGTCCACCAGGGCCACAATCAGATTTTTGGGCATCTGGTATTGGTCATGCACGATGGAGAGGTTGATTTCGATGACCCGCTTGCTGCCGCGGGGCGTGGTAATGGAGGTGATGTAGTTTTTCAAATCGGGCGTGGTTTTCAGCACCCGATTGAGGACCACATTCACATCCGCGCTGAGGAAGGTTTCCAGGTTTTTGTTTAGCAGGTTCTCCCGGCTGCTTTCGAAAAAGCGGGCGGCGCTTTCGTTGGCGTCTTCAATTCGGCCCATGGGATCGGTGATGAGCATGGGAATGGGGCTCAGCCGGAAGAAGGCCTCGATGTATTTTTTGGACTGATTGAGCTCCCGGAAATTGCGTTCCAGGGAATGAGCCAGCACGCGGATTTTATCGGCCAGCATGCCCAGCTCATCGGCACCGTCCACGGAGAGGTCGAGCCGGCGCCCCGGCTCTTCGGCGGCAAGAAACCTAACCGCGCCCATCAACTGCCGCAAGGGCACAATGGCATCCTGCCGTAAGGTCCACAGCCCAGCCAGAAACAGCAGGCTCAGGATGCCCAGAAACCCTGCCGCAACCCACTTCATGCGCTGCATCCGAGTAGCAATCCAGGCCCTGGAGAAGCCGGCTATCAGGATGCCCTGAAACTGATTGTTGTAAAAAATGTTTTGCTTCAGGTAAAAAATCTGCCGCCCCTGCCGGTGTTCTGCACTGTGTTTGAGAAAGCTGTCCACGGTTTTGTGGAAGGGCAGATCGCGATAGCCATAGACCCGCTGGTTGCGCACGTCGCGGATTTGCAGAAAGGCCAAGTCTTCGTCGCCGGTTACCGCCTCCAGCAGGTTGCCCAGGCGGGCAATTTGCTGAAAATACAGGGCGGCACCGGCCTGGGGGGCAATGGAGCGCGCCAAAGCCCTGGCCTTTCGGGCAAGCGCTTCCTGGTACCCGGCCTGAATTGCCGGCAGCACCAGGCCAAAAGTAAACCCGGCTACCAGCGCCAGCACCAGCAGGCCGAATAGCAGCCACTTGGACAGAAAAGGAATGTTTTTCAGGACACGGCGCATGCGAGCTTACCTAATTCGTCGAATAATCCGGGCCAATCGAATCAGTTCCGGCGGCAGCTTCAGGCCGGCTTTTGCCACCGCCTCCGCGTTAATGGTCAGGCTGGCCTGCTCGGTAGAATCCACCGACACAGAAAACAGGGCCCCCCGGGCAACCAGGTCCGGGGATTCGCAGAGGAGCATAGCCCCCTGTGTCTGCAACCGCGACACCACTGCCGGTTGGGTCTTCTCCAGGCCGGCCAGAATAAAAAACACCCCGTCCGCAGCCGCCACCTGCCCCCGGCGGACACGCTTGGCCGGGCAATAATCGACCTGAATGTTGCTGGCCGGAAACAGCAGACTTTTCTTCACCAAAAGGGCTTCGTAAAAATCCTGAGCGCGTTCCACCTGCTCGGGATCGTGCCCATCGAAAACAATCCAGAATGAAAGGGAACGGTTAAAATTGGCCTCGCCCCCCAGCATGGTCACCAGCACTTTCAACAGCAATTCCGCCTGAAGCAGGGAGGGGACCTCCTCGCTGCCTGGAGCCGCAGGGCGCAACCCACTGAAGACCACCAGCAGCAGGGCTGGCAGCACAGCCCTGCTCCAGCTTCCCGGCCGGCGCGTTCCCAATCAAAGGCCTCCTCTTAACAGGGCATCCGGCAACCAACCCGGCTACCGATTTTGAACCACCGATGAATCGGTCTGGCCAAGAATTTTATCCAGACACCGCTTGACGTTTTTAATGCTGTAAGGCTTGGGCAAAAAGCCCACCACAAATTCTCGAATCACATCATTTTCATCCAAATCGTCGTAGCCGCTGGAAAGAATGGCCCGCACCCGGGGATTCATTTTACGCAGCTCCACCAGCGTTTTGCGCCCGTCCATGCCCGGCATGCGTAGATCGATGATCACATAATCGAATTCGCCCTGATGGCGTTCGAACAACCGGAGACCTTCCTGGCCTCCCTTGGCTTTCACCACGTCCGCTCCCATAAAGCGAAGAATGTCGCTCAGAATATCGCGCACAAACTCCTCGTCGTCGATAATCAGAAAACGCAGGCCGTCGGGAAGGCGGGGTTCTTCCTCTTCTTTTTCGCCCTCCACCGCCATGTCCGGTTGCGCGGGAATCAAAATGTCGAAGCGGGTGCCCATCTGCGGCTTGGAATTCACCGTGATGACCCCGTTGTGGGACTTGACAATCCCATACACCATGGACAGGCCCAGCCCGGTGCCTTTACCCAGTTCCTTGGTGGTGAAAAAGGGATCAAAAATCTTGGGCAGAATCTCCACCGGAATCCCGCTCCCGGTATCCTTCACCGTGATGCGAATATAATAGCCCGGCTCCAGGTAGGCCTCCTGAAAGGCCTGTTCCACATGTTCGTTTCGGGTGCTTACTTCAATCATGCCGCCGGAAGGCATGGCATCCCGGGCATTGATTAAAAGATTAATGATCACCTGTTGGATTTGCGTGGCATCGGCCAGCACCGGGTAAAGCCCATCCTGAAGATTGAGTTCTACTTGAATGTTCTTGGGCATGCTGGTCTGGACCAAATCCACACTGTCCCGAATCACGTCGTTCAGCACCAGCAGGCGTTTCTCGTGGTCCTGCCCGCGCGTAAAGGTAAGCAGTTTGCTGGCAATGTCCGAGGCACGAAGGGCCGATTTTTTAATGATCTCCGCCCGGGTGGCATTCTCCGAGCCGGGTTCGCTGGACAGTTTAATCAACTCTGCATTGGGAATGATGGCTGCCAGAATGTTGTTAAAATCGTGGGCAATGCCGCTGGCCATCACCCCCACGCTCTCCAGTTTCTGGCTCTGAAGCAATTGCTGCTGAATTTTCTTCAATTCGGTTACATCCTTAACCAGGAAAAGATAACCGATGACCTCCTCCCGGTAGTCGGTGAGCGAGCTGATGGTCAGGATCACATCAACCAGCGTTTCGTTGCGGGTGGTTAGTTGCAGCTCCAGATTTTTGAGCATGCCCTCTTTTTGAAGGGCCTGGAGAACCTTGGCCTTGAGCGCCGACTCGGGGATGAAGTGTTCAAAAAAATTGTAGTGATGGAGATCCTCCTCCCGGGGGAGGTCCAGCAGCTGCCGCCCGGCCTGGTTGACGTAGATCAATCGGCCATCCAGGTGGGAGATGAACACGCCATCCTGGAGCATCTCCACCAGATTGCCCATCTGGGAGGCGGGATGGTTTTTTTTGTCTCGAAAAAAATCCAGCAGACCCATAGTTATTCGACTTTTTCTTTAAAGAAGATTCCGTACTGGCGCTGCCAATCCCGGCGAAGGCTGCTGACACTGAAATACAGGGCCAGCAAACAGGTGCCCAGAGCCACCACCGTGTTTAACATCACGTACAGATTAATACGCCTCAGCAGGAACAACCCGAAGAGACCGGCCAGGATGGCGGCAAAGACCAGAATCCACCATTGGAAAGAGATACGAGCCAGCATCCTTTGAAAAAAACTGGATTTGGGTTTGGAAACCAACCCACTGAGATAGCTGTAATGTTCCAGGTAGCGTTCGTTCTCCCGCCCCACTTCGGATTGAAGGTACTTCAACCGCTTTGCCCAGATTATTACCAGCACCAGGCTCAAGGCAAAGGTAAAGTACTGGCTGTACAGATAAATGGTAAACTGATGCTGGTAGGCCACAAAATGGATGGTTTCCAGCACATTGGAAAGCATGAAAATAAAAATCACAGCGCTCAAATATTCGCTGAGAACAAAATACCGCTTGTAGTAGCGCATCCAGAAAAACAGTAGCAAGACCACATCCAGCAACTTCAAATAGTAACTTTTTTCGACGTAAAGGGAGCCCTTACCGTTGGCGTAAAACGAATTTAAGGACGGCGTTAAGATGAACTCAAAGAAGTTGGCCACAGAAATCCCAAGGCTGATCAGGAAGGCCAGCCCAATCATTTTCTTGATCGGCA
>RFHE01000390.1 GCA_003696445.1 Calditrichota bacterium
GCGAAAACCGATGATCAGCAAAAAAGCAAGGTAGAGCACCAGCGGGGCCAGTTCCAGGGGATGCAGTCCGGTCGGCATCGGCCTCAGGTCCTCAGAATAAGAAACAGCACCAGCAATCCTCGCGTCAGGGTCACCTCTACATCGGCCTGTTCGGCCACGTTGCTCAGCCCTTCCCGCCGGCCGAATTCAAGCGGCTCGTTTTTCAGCGGGTAGCGCAAGCCCCGGGTGGTTACCCCTTCCGCTCGGCCGATGGGGATCAGCGAGATCAACTGGCCGGGCTCCACGCGGGCGCGCCACCTGCGGCGGACGAAAAAAATGCGGCCGTAGGCATCGTGAATTTGCAGATCGAACGTGCCGTCGTAGCGGCTCAGAACGGAGAGATTGTTCAGGGCATGATCCAGGCGTCCGCCTCCCACCCCCACCACAACCACCTGGCGAAAGCCCTCTTCCCGGCAGTAGAGCAGCGCTTTCTCCAGGTCGTTCAGCTCCTGAGACGGCCGGTGCAGGCGGCGCACCGACCCGGGCAATTCGCCCCCGGCGGCAGCAAGCGAGTCCAGATCCCCCACCACCACCTGCGGCTCAAGCCCCAGACCCAGCAGATGGTGGGCCGCCCCATCCGTACAAATGATGGTCTCGAACTGCTCAGCGCCCACCCGGTTCAGTTGCTCATTGGTAAGCTCGCCGTTGACGACAAGTAAAGCCCGTCTGGTTTTTTCCATGCGCGCTGCCGTCCTTTTAATCGATTCATCGACCGCCACTCGGCTGCCGGAGGTGGCCCTGGATATCGGCCAGTGCCGTTTTCCCGTGGATTAAGTCTTCCGCCGCTCAACCCGAGAGGGTGGGCAGATTTAAACAACATCCGCCCGCCCTTTTTGCTGGGAGAACAAGAGCGGGCGAATACATAGCCGCACCGGCCAATTTACAGGCCGACACGCAGACCGGCAATCACGTTAAAGCCGGCGCCCGGCCAGTAATAGTTTTCATTGGTCCAGCTATCGTAGTAGCCAGCGGTAAAGTAGCGCTTGTCCAGAATGTTGTTCAGGCGCAGGCTGAACTGCACGCTGCGTGCGCTCCGGGCCGGCTTAATCGTCCACAGGGCGGTGGCATTCAACAGATCGAAGCTGGGAATGATTCGATCCTCATTCTGGGTATTGTCCAGGTACTGCTTGCCCACATGCTGCAGATGGAGACTGAGGACAAGACCCCGCCCTCGGTAGGTGAGCCGCGCATTGGCCAGCCATTCAGGGAACCCGGCAATGGTGTTGCCGGACAGGTCCACCTGGTTGCCCCCGTAATCGGTCATTTTAAAGTCGGAAAAATAATTGTCGTTCAGGCTCAGGTTGCCGCGGAATTCCAGCCGGGCAGGCAGCGGAATCCGGGAGGAGAGCTCAACGCCGCGGTGGACGGTGCGCTCGGCATTGCCCCGAATGGGATTCCCCTCTTCATCGAACTGGCCGAAAGGCACAATTTCGTTGTGGAAATTCATCCAGAACAAATTGGCCTTCCACTCGCTGCGGCCCAGGCGGGCGGATCCACCCAGCTCCAGATCCAGCAAGCGCTCCGGCTTGACCAGCGGGTCGTGCCAGCGAATTTTTTCCACCTGCCCGTTTCGGCGAATCGTGTCCGCCCGGGCAAATAGGGGCGGCACGCCCAGATCATCCGGCCCCTGAAAAATATCGTACAGCTCATCATCGGCCGGCTCGCGCTGGGCCAGCGAAACATTCCCGAACACCGTCACTGCCCGATGGGCCTTCCAGGTCACACCAACCCGCGGATTGAAAAAGTTGTAATTTACCTCGAAGGTGTGGCGGAATGGACCCACAAAATTACCCGCTTTGCCGTGCTGGAACTGGTAGCGCATGTGCTGGAAGTGTAGATTCACCATCACATTCACCCGCCGGTGGGGCCGGTACAGCTCGTTCAAAAAAGCCGTGATGTAGTATTTGTCCCCCGAGTACTGGTAGTAACGAAAGTTTAGGTCGCCCGAGCGCTCCAGGCCAACCACGTTAAAGGGAGGATTGATCAGCTTGTCCACCTCGCCCCAGTGATCGCTGTTAAACAGGCTCAGGTAAGTGCCCAGGGTCAGCTCGCCCCGGCTGTGTTGCAACGAGGCCTCGCTGATCCAGCCGTACTGGTTTTTGGCCACCCACTTCTGGCGAATCAGATCGCTCTCCAGCGAATCGGGCTGCGGGGCCAGACCGTATTCCCACAGGTCCCGGCCTTCTTTTAAACTCTCGTAGTAGCCCTTGCCGCGAATGTAGAACAGTGAGTTTTTCCAGCGCAACCCAGGGCTGAACCGGATGGTGTGGTGTAACTCAAAATGCGGCTGACTGAAATTGTCGATGGCGTTTTCGTAGGTGATGGGATTGTGGCGGGGGTTCACCCGCAACACGCTCTCCGGCGAGGCATCCCAGGCGGCGTGTGTAATTTCCTTGCCACCATACAGGTTAATCTGGGTCAGGCTCCTGTCTCCCAGTCGGGAGATGGTAGCAAAATAGGCCCATTGTGCCGTGCCGGAACGCTCCCGATAGCCATCGGAAAGCAGCCGGGAAAAGCGCGCATACACCGTCCAGCGGTTCTTCAACAGTCCGGAATTAAACTCGAACCCGAATTTGCGCGAGTTGTAACTGCCGTAGTTGGAAAACACCTCCAGCCGGCGCTCCAGCGACGGCGCCTGGGTCAGCAGATTCAACGAACCGCCGAACGTAGAAATCCCATACAGAGAACTACCCACGCCGCGCTGAATTTGAATGTTCTCCAGGCTCTCGGCCACATCCGGCAGGTCCACCCAGTACACCTGATGGTCCTCCGGGTCGTTCAGCGGAATGCCGTTGACCATGACGCCCACCCGCTTCTGGTCGAATCCCCGGATTTTCACATAGCTGTAACCGGTTCCATTGCCGGCATCGGAGTAAGCAAACACGTTGGGGATTTCGGTCAACATCATGGGGATATCCTCAACGGTGTGGTTTTCCTGAATGTACTGACTGGAAATATTGGAAAACACCACCGGCGTTTCCCCTTCCCTGGCCCGGGTGGCTTCCACCACCACTTCCTGTCCGGGCAGGGCGGTCGGGGTCAGCGCAATGGGCAGATGCACCTGCTGGCCGGCGGCCAGTTTCAATTGTCCCTGCCAGCTCACATAGCCCAGAAAAGACACTTCCAGGCGATACTGGCCCGGGGCAAGATCCTTGAACCGAAAGCGGCCGTGCTCATCGGTGGTGGTTCCGGTTTTCAACGGCTGAAGCAC
>RFHE01000391.1 GCA_003696445.1 Calditrichota bacterium
GGTGGAGGGTGCGCTCAAGGCCGAAATCAACATGAACATCAAGCGGTTGATCGACATCAACTGCTACCGGGGGATTCGTCACAAGATGGGCTTACCGGTTCGCGGCCAGCGAACCCATACCAATGCCCGGACCCGCAAAGGGCGCCGGCGGAGTGTGGGCAAGGCCAAGCGGTAATTAAAAAACACAGATCGAAGGAGGAGTATCGTTGGCACGACGCAGACCGACAACGCGCAAGAAAAAAATTCAGGTGGACGCCCACGGGGTGGCCCATATTAAATCGTCCTTTAATAATACCATTGTAACCATTACGGATTTGCAGGGCAACGTCATTACCTGGGCCAGCGCAGGCAAGGTAGGGTTTAAAGGGTCGCGCAAAAGCACCCCGTTTGCCGCACAGCTGGCTGCGGAAACCGCAGCCAAAGAAGCCATGGATTTGGGGCTCCGCCAGGTGGATGTGGAAGTGAAGGGCCCTGGCTCTGGACGGGAAGCCGCCATTCGCTCCCTGCAGGCGGCTGGACTGGAAATTCTGTCCATTAAAGATGTCACCCCCATTCCCCACAACGGGTGTCGTCCACCAAAGAAACGTAGAGTGTAAAACTAACGGAGAGAGACGTTAATGGCACGATATATCGGACCTGTTTGCAAGCTTTGTCGCCGGGAAGGGCAAAAGCTATTTTTGAAAGGCGCGCGCTGCTATACGGCGAAGTGTGCTTTCGAGCGGCGTTCCTATCCGCCCGGGCAGCACGGAACCTCGCGCCGGCCGAAAATGTCCGAATACGGCTTGCAGCTGCGCGAAAAGCAAAAAGTGCGCCGGATTTACGGCGTGCTGGAAAAGCAATTCCACAACTACTACCAGCGGGCCTCGCGCCAGAAGGGCGTGACCGGCGAGAACCTGTTGCGCTTGCTGGAAAGCCGCCTGGACAATGTAATCTATCGGTTGGGCTTTGCCCCCTCGCGCAAGGCAGCCCGCCAGCTGGTGCTGCACCGGCATTTTACTGTGAACGGCCGGGTGGTGAATGTCCCGTCTTATCTGGTGAAACCGGGCGATGTGGTGGCCGTGCGCGAAAAGAGCCGCCGCCTGAACATCATTCACGAAGCCATGCGGCGGGTGACCGACGAAACCATGCTGCCCTGGCTGCGTCTGGATAAGGCCAAAATGGAAGGCGAATTTCTGGATTATCCCAATCGCGAGGATATCCCCATCGACGTCCAGGAAAACCTGATCGTCGAGTTGTATTCGAAATAAAAAGTAAAACCAAAAATATACAGTCAGGAGTAACATGAACTGGACAAACATGTTGATGCCGGAAAAGGTGGAACTGGATGAGTCCACCTATTCCACCACATTCGGGCGCTTTATTGTACAGCCTCTGGAACGGGGCTTCGGAGTTACGCTGGGTAATCTGTTTCGGCGGGTATTGCTCTCCTCTATTCAGGGTGCAGCGATTACCGCAATTCGCGTGGATGGCGCCTATCACGAATTTTCGACCATTGAAGGGGTTAAGGAAGACCTGACCGAAATTATTCTGAACCTGAAAGAAGTGCGGATCAAGTTGCTGAACAAGCGACCGGACAAGGTGACCCTGCACCTAAAGGGGCCGGGTGAGTTTAAAGCAGGGGATTTGGAAAAATACACTACCGACTTCGAGGTGCTGAATCCAGATCTGCACATCGCCACCCTGAATGAGAAGGCCGATTTCGAAATGGAAATTCGTGTGGGCAAAGGCCTCGGCTACGTGCCCGCCGAAGAAAACAAGCCTCTGGAAGCCTCGATCGGGCTGATTCCCATCGATTCAATCTTCTCCCCGATCCGCAATGTGCGCTTTCAGGTGGAGAATGTGCGCGTGGGTCAGCGTACCGATTACGAAAAGCTGATTTTGGAGATCGAAACCGATGGCAGCACTACCCCCGACGACGCGCTGACCTATGCCGGGAAAATCATCAAGGACCATGTGCAGCTGTTCATCAACTTCGATTTCGAGCCCGAAGAGGAAGAGCCGGAGGAAATCGATGAAGAAATCCTGCGCATTAAAAAGCTCCTGAAGATGAGTGTGGACGAGCTGGAACTGTCGGTTCGCTCGCACAACTGCTTGAAGAATGCCAACATTAAAACCATTGGCGACCTGGTGCGATTGGATGAATCGGAGCTGTTGAAATTCCGCAACTTCGGGCGCAAATCCCTGCAGGAGATCCAAGAAATTCTAGAAAGCAAGGGCCTTTATTTCGGGATGGATGTGGACAAGTACCTGAAAGGCGAAGACTAGGTTACTGGATAAATGGAACGGAGTTGATCGATGCGACATCGAAAGGCGATTAAGAAACTGGGGCGTACGGCCAGCCATCGCAAAGCGCTGCTGCGCAATCTGGCTCGCGCCATGGTGGAACACCATCAGATAAAAACAACCCTGGCCAAAGCCAAGGCGGCTCAAGGTTACATTGAACGGCTGATTACCTACGCCAAGCAGGATACGGTGCATGCCCGCCGGCTGGCCTTTAAGCACTTGCAGAGCCGTACCTTGGTGAAAAAATTGTTCGATGAGATCGGCCCCACCTTTGCCGATCGGAATGGCGGTTACACCCGGGTGGTCAAGCTGGGGCATCGCCGGGGCGATGGGGCTGAATTAGCTGTGCTCCAATTGGTGGGTTTCGAAACCACGGTTGTGGAAGAGAAACCGGCCAAGAAGAAGAAAGCGAAACCTAGCAAACCCAAGGCCGAAAAACCCACTGAGGAAAAGAAGGCTAAAAAAGCGGCCAAGCCGGCCAAAGAAAAGGCTGAGGCGCCGGCCGAGCCTCAAGAAGAGGTAAAGCCCGAAGTCCAGCCGGAGGAAAAACCGGCAGCGGAAGAAAAGCCAGCTGAAGAAACTGCCAAGGCTCCGGCCGAAGCGTCTGAAAGCGGCGAGGCCAAACCAGCCGAAGACCAGAGCCCCGAGAAATCGTCGGCTGAGGGTGAGGAAGAAAAGAAAGACTGACCAGCCGAAACATTGACCTTCTGCTTAGCCTTGCGAGCGGCATTCCAGATGTAAACAGGGAATGCCGCTTTTTGTTTATTCTACACGGCTGAAAAAGAGCATGATTTTCATGCCAGGCCATTTTAATTTGTTTCGCGATGGAAGAGGAGTTGTTGTCCCTATGAACCATACCCGGCTCGCCAGTCGTTTTGTCGCCGATTACCTGCCCGTGTTCCTGGTGGTACTGGGCTGGTTGGTCTGCTTTTGCCTCCCGCCGGCGCGGGCCGAATCGCCCGTCGTGGGCCTGTGGGTGGTTCGCCACCAGCTGACCCGACCGGCGCAGATCGACTCGCTGGTGCAGCGCGCCGTACGCTGGGGCATTACCGAC
>RFHE01000076.1 GCA_003696445.1 Calditrichota bacterium
ATCGGCCAAACCAACCAGCCAGCTGAACGCATCTGGCGTCACAACACCAACCGGGTCAAAGCCACCCGCAACAAAGGCCCCTGGCTGCTGTTCAAAATCTACTTCTTCCCTACCCGAGCCCAGGCCGTGCAACTGGAACGTTACCTCAAACGCCTCAAAAGCCCAAAGGCTCTCATTCGCTTCGTCCTGCAGCATCCCACCAGCATCCAGAACCTCCCGGATAATAGCCCCTCCCCCTGAAAGACCAATCCAGATGGAAATGCTCCCGCAAATCAACCCACAGAGGCCTAGGACTTCCCGACGCCTCACCGTCGGGACAACAGGGGTTCGAAGACTGGTGGGAGAAGGTTCTTTGAAAAAAGTGTGTGTTTTCTGGTCGCTCCCATCGTCTAGAGGCCTAGGACTCCGGCCTTTCACGCCGGCAACAGGGGTTCGAATCCCCTTGGGAGCGCTAGCAAAATGGAAAAGGGCCTCTCATGGCCCTTTTTCTTTTTCCCCCGGCCAGCCCGTTCCCATGGTAGCCGAATCGCACAAAACCACTTACTGGACTTACCTCCTGTTCTCCCCAGGAACCGGAAAACTCTACATCGGTCAAACCGCTGATCTGGAAGCCCGGCTGCAGCGACACAACCAGGGCAGGGTGCGCTCCACCCGGGCCTACAGGCCCTGGCATCTGCTGGCCGGCTGGCCTTACCCCTCTCGAAACCGCTCCGTGCAGGCCGAGCGTAAGCTCAAAGCGCTCAAATCCAAACGGGCGGTGCTGGAATTCATCGAAGAAAGCCCCCCACCAGTTTTGTGTACCCTGGCTCTGGCTCAACTAAAACTGATTATCTCATCTCCAGGCACAGGTGCGGAAAACTAAAGCCGTCTGCTCTCAAGAGGCCTAGGACTTCCCGACCTGTCGGGACAACAGGGGTTCGAATCCCCTTGGGAGCGCTAACTATTTACCCAAAACTGTGACGGGCCCTTTCTCAGAACTATTCTTAGAGGCCTAGGACTTCCCGACTTGTCGGGACAACAGGGGTTCGAATCCCCTTGGGAGCGCATTATGAATGAAAAAGGGGCTGTCACAGCCCTTTTTCTTTTTCTTCCCGGACAGGCTGTTCCCATGGTAGCCGAATCGCACAACACCACTTTCTGGACTTACCTCCTGTTCTCCCCCGGAACCGGCAAGCTCTACATCAGTCAAACCGCCGATCTGGAAGCCCGGCTGCAGCGACACAACCAGGGTAGAGTGCGCTCCACGCGGGCCTACCGGCCCTGGCATCTGCTGGCCGCCTGGCCTTACCACTCACGAAACCGCTCCATGCAGGCCGAGCGGAAGCTCAAGGCGCTCAAATCCAAACGGGCGGTGCTGGAATTCATCGAAGAAAGCCCCCCACCAGTTGTGTGTTCCCTGGCTATGGCCCAACTGAAACTGATTATCTCATCTCCGGGCACAGCTGCGGAAAACTAAAGCCTTCTACTCCCGAGAGGCCCAGGACTTCCCGACCCGTCGGGATAACCTGAACTCCCGGCGAGCAACCACGCGCAATAATCACCTGATTCAAGCCAGCTTTTTGGTTTTTCATTTCACCCGGCGGGGCATACGAAAATTCATTTGCTCCATTGCCCGAAACCTCGCCGCCTCTTTAAATTGAAAAGAAAAGGGCAGCGACATGCCAGCATCCGAGTTGTTACTGGGGGCCACAGCATTTTTTCATCAGCCCGTGGATTTCAATCAAGTTGTGGAAGCGTCGGTTCAATTCCCCTTGATTCAGTTTGTCGAATTGCGTGGCGAAACGCCCTTCCTTTTTCCTGGAAAAACCACCGAGGAGGATCTGGATCTTTACCGGCAGGTGCTGAGAGAGGCAGGGCTGCGCAGTACAGTTCATACCACCATGTACGACATTAACCTGGCTACCCTCAATCCTTACCAAAAGGACGCCAACATCGCCTGCTACAAAAAATACCTGGATTTTGCCGCTGCGGTGGGGGCTGAGGTGATTGTGGTCCATGGGGGCGAACTGTATGAAGAATTTGTGAATCACCCGCTCAGTGATGAGTTTCTGGAAACCGCCCGGGCACATCTGTGCGAGTCGCTCTGGGAGCTGGGCGAATATGCCCGGCAACTGGGTATTAAAATAGGTCTGGAGAACTCGCCACCCTCCTCTTCGAAAATGCGCATTGTGTTTAATCCGGAGTCACAGATTCAGATTCTGGATCGCGTGAACCACCCCAATGTAGGCGCCCTGCTGGATTTTGCCCATGCCTTCCTGTGGGGATTCGACCTCACCGCCTATCTGGAAGCCATTCATCCCTACCTGGTGGAATTTCATGCCCACAACAACTGGGGAAAGGGGGATGATCACCTTGGCCTCCACCAGGGTGAAATCGACTACCGCCCCTTGCTGAACCATCCGCTGGTGCAGGGCATTCCTTTCATCATGGAAATCCGCTCCTACCAGGAGCTGGTTCAAACCATGCGCTGGCTGGAAAAAGTCCTTTAGCCTGAATAGACTGCTTGAGATGGTCAGGAGTGGGCCTATCCGGGATGCTGGCTATTCAACAGCACCGGCAGCCGCCGCGTCAGGCGAATTTCGCGGGGCGATACCCTGGCCTGGTAGCATAACACCTCCACGCCCCGGTTGGCGGCCAGGCGGAGCAGCCGGCCGTACTCGGGATCGATCTGGTCGGCCGGCGCCATCCGATCGCAGTCCTCTCGCTGAACGACAAAAAAAATCACGCCCCGCTCACCGGCATCAACCACTTTCATCAACTCATGCAGATGCTTCTGTCCCCGGAGGGTCACCGCATCTGGAAAGCGTGCCACACCATCTTCCACCAGGGTCACGTTTTTCACTTCCACAAAACAGCGGGACCGGCCATTTCCTTCCAGCACCAGATCCACCCGGCTATTCTCGCCCAGGCGAACCTCTCGACGAATGCGCGAATACCCGGCAAGTTCCTGAACTATACCCGCTTCAATGGCTTCCTGCACCAGCTGATTGGGATACTGGGTGTTAATGCCCACCCAGGTGGGATGCACGTACACCAGTTCCCAGGTGTAGGGCAGCTTTCGGCGAGGATTATTGCTTTTGCTCACCAGCACCGGGCTCCCGGGAATGTTGCACCCCTTCATGCTGCCCGAATTGGGGCAGTGGGCGGTAATAATCCTTCCTTCCGAAAGCTTAATGTCGGCCAGAAATCGCTTGTAACGGCGAATCAGAATGCCTTTGTACAACGGACTGGGAAGCATCATCGATCTTGCAGTACCAGCTTTGGTAGTTCAGCCTACTTGTCAGGTTCGTACCACGTGGTAAATTACCGTTGGTATTCAGGCGAACCAAATACAGAACAACGATGAACAAACGCAACGCCTCCCGTAAACCACCCTGGTATGAGGAAATTGTAGCCCGACCACCGCTGGCCACCGTTCTGGTGGGCAGCAGTATTCTGTTACTCAGCCTTCTGATCCGATTGCTGGCCAGAGAATGGCCGGCCCTGGCCGTTTTGCTGTGGGTAGCTCCTTTTGTGCCTCCCTTTTTTATTACCCGAATTGCGCGTCGCATTACCCTTCGCAGGGCCGAATTTCATTTCATTGAGGACGCTGAACCCATCATTTTTCTGGCCCACTTAAAAAAGCCCTCGCTCCAGGCGCTGCTGGAGGCGCGCCCGGTGGTCGTTTCCCGGGGCGCACGGCGCTATCTAAACATGTCCGCCGAGACCCTTCTGGAGTCGCCGTTGCTGCCACCGGAAAAATTTGCTCCATCGACCCGGGAAACCGTTTTTCGCCGCCTCTTGGAGCAAGTGCAACAGCAGGGACAGGCCTGCCTGCCACCCACAGCGGTGCAAGGGTGTGCCAACCGAACCGGACAGCCGCACGACTACGTGCTGACTGCCGTGCTAAAGAAACAGACGCCTGGCTGGAAGGTTCAGCTCACCCTTATGCCGGTCCCTTAAATCGCAAAAGTTGGGGATCCTAATTTGCCTCTCTCAGGTTGGTGCGCTAAATTGTTTTCGAGGCGCGGGAATCATGGGTGCCAGACTCTACCTGTTTCTGGGGATTGCCTTTGCTTCTCTGACCAATGCGCAACCTCCCTTCTCCTGGCAATGGCAAAATCCCCTGCCCCAGGGCAATCAGCTTAACGCCGTTCGCTTTGTTAGCGATTCCACCGTCGTCGCCGTGGGCAATGCCGGCACCGTCCTGCGCAGCCAGGATGGGGGGCAAACCTGGGCGTTGCTGGATAGTCCCACCCGGAATCATCTGAACGACATTGCCGTGCCCTTACCCGGGCAGGCGATTGCTGTCGGGCTGCTGGGAACCATCCTGCGCAGCACGGATGACGGCCTGCACTGGGAGGCCATTCCCACAACGTTCACCGACCTCCTTTTGAGCTGTGATTTCGCCAGGCCGGATTCGGGCATAATATCGGGGTTTAACGGAGTATTGTTCGCCTCCTCCGATTCGGGCCTCACCTGGCAGAGCCTGGCCAGCCCCACCAGCGTTGCGCTCTGGTCCCTCTCCATGGCCGATGCCCGCCACGCCATGGCCGCGGGGAACAACGGCATTGTGATTGCCACCGGCAACGGCGGGCAACAGTGGAAGGTGCTTTCCACTCCGGCGAGCAGCGCCCTGTGGGCGGTGTGGATGCTCTCGCCGGATACAGCCCTCACCGCCGGTATGGATGGGGTGGTCTATCGGACCACCACCGGCGGGCAGAGCTGGCAGGGCATTCCCCTCAGCGGCTCGCTGCGCGGTTTTTATTTCCAGGACGTTCAGAACGGGCTGCTGGTAGGCTCTGAGGGACGAATGTTCCGCACGACCGACGGAGGACAGACCTGGCAGCCCCGGCCGTCCAGCACCAGCCGCTGGCTGTACGATGTGGCCATCTCCCCGAGCGGCGCCCGTGCCGTGGCAGTA
>RFHE01000077.1 GCA_003696445.1 Calditrichota bacterium
AGCTTTCGCAGCACGCTGGAGCCGCTGTGGGAGAAAAGTCGCATATCCGAGGATGTGGATGCCGTTTTCTTTGATGCCGATGGCGACGGGGACCAGGACCTCTACGTGGTGAGCGGCGGCAACGAATATTCCAGCCGCTCTCCTGCGCTCATCGATCGGTTTTACCGCAACCAGGGCCACGGACGCTTGCAGCGGGACAAAGCGGCCCTGCCCCGTTTTTACGCCAGTGGGGCCTGTGCCCGCCCCGCCGACTTCGACGGCGATGGGGATTTGGATCTGTTCGTCGGCAGCCGCAGCGTGCCCTGGCAATACGGGAAAAGCCCTCGCCAGTACCTGCTGCAGAACGACGGAAGAGGTCGGTTCACCGATGTCACCGAGCATCTGGCCCCGGATCTGCTCCAGGCCGGCATGGTCACTGATGCACGCTGGGTGGATGTGGATCGAGACGGTGCCTTGGATCTGGTGGTGGTAGGGGAGTGGATGCCGGTGTCGGTCTTCCTGAACCGCCAGGGACGGTTAATCAACGCCACCAGCCGATTCGGTCTGGATTCCACCGAAGGCTGGTGGAACTGCCTGGCCGCGGCCGACATCAACGGCGACGGCTTCACGGATCTGATTGCCGGCAATCTAGGGCAAAACACCAAATTAAAAGCCTCCCGCCACCGGCCCATTCGGTTGTATTTGGCCGATTTCGACCACAACGGCATGGTGGACCCCATTCTGTGCTACAACACCTCCTCGGGCCAGTATCCCCTGCCACTGTTGCCGGACCTGCTGCAACAATTGCCTTACCTGACCAAGCGTTTTCCCACCCACGCCAGCTATGCCGCTAAGCCGATCGAGCAAATATTCACCCCGGGCGAGCTGGCCGCGGCGGAAGTAAAACGGGCCTACCTGTTCAGCAGCACGCTGTTTCTGGGTGGGGCGGATGGTCGCTTTCGCCGGCAGGAGCTTCCCGATCCGGCTCAACTGGCACCCATCTACACCCTTCTGGTAAAGGATTTCAACGGGGACGGCCACCTGGACGTGCTCCTGGCCGGCAATTTTTACGGTGCCACGCCGCAACTGGCCCGCTTCGATGCCGACTACGGCACCCTGCTGCTGGGCAACGGCGCGGGCCAATTCCAGGCCGTGGAACCGGAGCGAAGTGGCCTGTGCCTGCGCGGTCAGGTGCGCAGGTCGGCCATTTTGAATCATCGCACCTACCACAGGGTGCTTCTCTTTGCTCGTAACAACGACGCGCTGCTGGTTTACCGGCCGCTTGGAAAATGGCGCGCACAATTGGAAGCTAACGAAAAGAGGGAGAGGGCCGAATAAGTGCAACTGGCATTCTGGGACTGGGTGGTCATTGGTGTGTACGGGCTGGTGACGCTGGTGCTGGGTTTCTGGTTTACCCGGCGGGCGGGGCAGAGCGTGGAAGAGTATTTTGTGGCCGGGCGTTCCCTACCCTGGTGGCTGGCCGGTACCTCCATTGCCGCCACCTGGTTTGCTACCGACGCGCCGCTGGCTACCGCCTCACTGGTACGGCAGTACGGCATCTTCGGCAACTGGCTGTGGTGGTACGAAGCCGGCGGCCTGATGCTGCTGGTGTTTTTCTTTGCCCGCTACTGGCATCGCGCCCACATCATCACCGATGCCGAATTTCTGGAGCTGCGCTATTCCGGGCAATCGGCCACCGCTCTGCGGGTGTTTTCCGCCCTCTACAACGGCGTCGTGCGCAATTGCGTCATCATGGGCTGGGTGATGCTGGCCATGGTAAAGTTCGCCCGGGTCCTGCTTGGTTGGAGTGCACCGGCCACGCTGATGGCCTGCGCCCTCCTGGCTGTGGTGTACACGGTGGCTTCCGGCCTGTGGGGGGTGGTGGTCACCGATCTGTTTCAATTTATTGTCGGACTGGGGGGGTCCATCCTGCTGGCCGTGCTGGTTCTAGTGGAAGTGGGCGGACCGGCAAAAATGGTCCACACGCTCCAGGCCATGCCAGACATCCCACGGGGCACGCTGGACCTGGTGCCCAATCCCCAGCATCTTTCGAGCAGGGAGATGCTTTCCTACCTTTGTTTAATCTTTTTGCTCTGGACGCGCAGCGGCCACGACGGCTATCCGGCGCAACGATTGTTTGCCACCCGCAACGACCGCAACGCCATGCTGGCCGCCTTCTGGTGGGGATTCCTGGGTATTACCGTAATGACCTGGCCCTGGATTGTGGTTGGTCTGGGTTCGTTAATCGTGTTTCCCCTCAGTTCAGCGTCGCCCCAACTGGCTGCCGATCCGGAGCTGGCCTATCCCATGATGCTGGGCTACCACATGCCGGTAGGACTGAAAGGCCTGCTGGTCGCTTCGTTTCTGGCCGCCTTCATGAGCACCATGGACACCCATCTGTGCTGGGGTGGTTCTTATCTGATTAACGATGTGTACCGGCGGTTTTTGCGCCGGAACGCCTCCGAAGCCCACTACGTGCTGGCCGCCCGGGTTTCGGTGCTCATGCTGCTGCTCCTGGCCATTCTGGCCGCCTATTACATGGATTCCATCGAAAACGCCTGGATTTACATCATCGATCTGACCGCCGGCATGGGGATTCTGTGGGCCCTCCGCTGGTACTGGTGGCGCATCAATGCCTGGGCGGAAATCGCCGCCATGGCCGGCTCGCTGGTGCTGGCTAACGGCGGCCTGCTGCTCAGTTTGCTGGGCCGGCTGCACGTCCTCTCCCCGGCGCAGGTGGAGCGCTGGGGTTTTCTCTACACCGAGCCCTACAATCTGATCCGGGCAGCCGTGATTTTGGTGTTGTGCACGTTACTCTGGATAGGGGTGACCCTGATTACATCGCCGGTAGAGCAATCTGTGCTGGAGCGCTTTTATTTGCGGGTTCGGCCGGGAGGCTGGTGGGGACCCATCGCCCGGCTGCATCCAGAGGTACACTCGGACATGCCGGGCAGCCGGCGCTGGCTGGGCTGG
>RFHE01000078.1 GCA_003696445.1 Calditrichota bacterium
ACCGGGGCCTGGCACTGGTTCGGACACATCTGGCGCTGGCTGTATGTTTTACTGTTTTTCTGGTTTGCGTTTCAAGGCTTCCGGCGCATCCAGCCAGCTTCCGGGAATGGCCAGTTGCGCCACAGTGGGCTGCTCTTGTTAGTGTTTGGTTTTTCCACCCTGTCCTTTCTGGCCATGACCGCTTTCGCCCTTTACGGATATTTTTATGATGGTGATTTCGTAGATCTGGAATTTCCACTTCACCATGGCACCTACCATGTGGCTCAGGGCGGCAACAGCCCGCTGCTCAATATTCATCACCATCCCAGGTCCCCGCTGAAGCTGGCGCTGGACATTACCCGCCTAAATGGGTTGGGCATCCGGGCCTGGGGCATCTACCCCAGCGACGTTCATCGATATGCCATCTGGGGCGACACGGTTTACAGCCCCCTTTCGGCCCTGGTGGTGGAAGCAGTGGACTCGTTGCCGGATTTGCCGGCATCCCAGGTGGACACGGTGAATCTGGCCGGCAACCATGTGGTTCTCCGCCGCGGCGATCTGAAGGTGGTGTTGGCCCATTTGCAACAGGGTAGCCTTCTTGTGCAGAAGGGCGACAGTGTGCGTGCCGGTCAGCCTATCGGCCTGGTCGGCAATTCCGGCAATACCACCGAGCCCCATCTGCACATCCATGCCGCCAGGGACACCAGCAATAGCCTTTTCAGCGGAACGCCCGTGGCTATGCGCTTCCGGGGCAAATTTCTTAAACGGAACGACCGGGTGCGCAGCAATGCACCTTCAAACCCTTGAGCAAGGTCCCCAACGGAAATCTCCACAACAACCACCTCGCAGACTAAAGACAGATTCATTTTTTTGACATCGGCAGTTTGGACGAAATTTAAAGTAGCACAAAAACTCTAAGAGGTTGGCTTAACTCCGACCTGCCCTTTTGGTTAACCGGCTTCAGTGGGAAAAAATCAAGCGCCATCTGTGCCTTAGTCACCTTTCTGGTCCAGAGAACTGTAGAATCACTTGCTTTTGCAGGCAGGGATGGGTAGAATAATCCAGCGGCGGTTGGGAATGGAATCCGATCCGCTTTAGGCGAGAAAATCTAGGAAACAAAACAGGTAGGTGTACAGTTTTGAAAGGGCGCTTTAAGAAATATTTTACCGTGGCAGAAGCCAACCAAGCCCTGCCGCTGGTCCGGCGAATTGTAAAAGACATTCTGGACTTGAGCCATGAGATGCGCTCTCTGGCCCTGATACTAGGGGAGGATGCCGAAGCGAATCCTCAGCTTCAGGAAATGCTGGAAGAGATGAAAGGTTTTCTCAAAGAACTGGAGGACGTGGGGTGTTTCTACAAGGACTGGAATTTTTCAGTGGGTCTGGTGGATTTTCCAGCAATTGTCGATGGCGAGGAAGTGTATTTATGCTGGCGTTCGGACGAGCCGGAAATTCGCTACTATCATCCCATCGATCAGGGCTACAGTGCTCGTCGCGTGCTGCCTCGTGTGGATGCCACCTCCCCGCCCCCTTCAGTTCGTTCGTGATCCGAAATACGCTTTCCCTGGAGCTTCACAAAGCCTGGAAAACCAGGTAATTAAACGATTACAAAGAGCACTAAATTTCTTCTTTCGAGCAATAGCCACGGTTTTCTTGGGCAATCTTTTTCTAAAGGCTCGTTGCATGAAACTTTATTATCGAAAATTGGGAGATGGTCCGCCGCTCGTTATCCTGCACGGGCTGCTTGGCTCCTCGGACAACTGGTTCACTTTGGGCCGCCGTTTCGCCCAAGAGCATCAGGTTTTCCTGGTGGACTTACGCAATCATGGTCGCTCGCCCCATAGTCCAATTTTCAATTTTAGGGCCATGGCGGGGGACATCCTGCAATTGCTTCACGACGAAGCGCTTGCCCAAGCTCGGGTGCTTGGCCACTCCCTGGGGGGTAAAGTAGCCATGACGCTTGCCCTTGAACACCCTGATGTTGTGGAAAAGCTGGTGGTGGTGGACATTGCCCCGCGTGCTTATGCGCCGGCTCACTTACCCTTTATTTCAGCAATGGCCCAATTAGATTTTAGCCAGATCAGAAATCGCGAACAAGCCGATGCCGCTCTCGCCCCCCATGTGCCCGATCCAACCATCAGAGCCTTCTTACTCAAAAATCTAAGGCGATTAGACAATGGCCGCTACAGCTGGAAGGTGAATCTGAAGGCTCTTCAGGAAAATCTGGAGGAAATTTACCAGCCCGTTTCCGCAACCGTTCCGTTTACCGGACCAACCCTATTTGTGAGGGGAGCAAGATCGGATTACATAAGAGAAGAAGACAAAAAGCTGATCCTGAAACTTTTTCCCTCAGCACGAATTGTTACCATCTCAAAGGCCGGGCATTGGGTACATGCAGAGAATCCAGAAGAATTTTATCAAGTGGTTCGTGATTTTTTAATTTCCGATCAATAAATTTAAACTTCATGGCTTCTTGGCTCAGGATTAAAGTGAGCTGCCTGACTTTCAAAACAGCTGATCTGGAAGCAGAAAAAAACCGTTCCGTAGTGAGATACTTTACAGAGTACTTCTTGGAATCGTCGTATTCTAAGATTACAAAAAAACTGCCACGGGTTAGAAAAGTGATCATGCGGGCCACACGTTTTGTAAATTAGGTGTCTATAATTGTACTGGAGGAAGCAATGAATCAAAATGAAATGAAATTGTGGTATTTGAAAAATATTCAGGTGTTCAAAGGCCTGAGCGACGAGGAGATGCGTCGGATTAACGAGCGTATGATCATGAAGAATTATCAGAAGCGGGAATATATCTATCTTTCCAGCGAAAATCTAGACAAGGTATTTGTGATTAAAAAAGGCAATGTTGAGATCGGCTATATCGATGAGGGGGGACGCGAATTAGCCATCGACATTTTAGGTAAAGGTGAAATCTTTGGGGCCGTAATGGGTCGGGAAGGCTATCTGGGCGGCTATGCGCGAGCCATCGATAAGGCCTTGATCTGCCACATGCCCCGCCAAGAGTTTGAGGAAATTCTCCAGCGCTTTCCCAATCTGTCCTATCGGATTCTCAAGCTCCTGGGTCTGAAAATCAACGTACTGGAAAATAAATTGCAGAACCTGGTCTTCAAGGATGTTAAAACAAGGATTTGCGAGCTGCTTTACAACCTTTACCGGAAATCCGGAGACCCAGACACAGGCCGCATTAAAATTCCGTTAACCCATCAGGACATTGCCAACCTGGTGGGGAGTACCCGAGAGACAGCCAGCGTTTACCTCTCCGAACTGAAAAAGGAAGGGGTGATTGACTACGAGCGCAAGAACATCCAAATTGTATCCTTGCGCGGCTTGGAGCGTTACGTGCATGAGAATTAGCGAGTGGGGGGGGCGGCGATTGAACCTACCGGTAAATTTCTGCACGATGATGTGAAAGAAGCCGCAGGCAGATCACCCTAATTTCAGGCGTTTTTGTTCTTTCTCTAGTGGTTTAGTAAGCCATCCTACGGTACAAATCAGCGCTCTCCCCTATTCTTTTAATCGTATGGCTAAACATACCGCTGTTGGATTCAGAGGATTCGTTCAGGAACCCTCTGGTCGGCATCGGGACAGTTGGAAATGAGTTTCGGGAGAAAAGATGCCTTTCCGTATTGCACAAATACCGGTTGCCACACGGTCCCAGATGCTTAAACTGGAGGAACTCGCCGAGAAAAAATACGGCATCAGCGCCCTGCAGCAAGCCGAAAATGCCGGGCGAAGCCTGGCAGAAGTCTGTCGTCGCGCGCTGGATGGATCGGTGGATGGACGTAAAATTGTAATTCTTTGCGGCTCAGGCAACAAAGGCAGCGTGGGGTTATGTGCAGCACGTTATTTGGCCAACTGGGGAAGTTGTGTGAATGTGGTACTCTGCGCCCAGATTCGATCCAAGACAGCGCAACAGTATGTGCACACTTTGCAGGAAATGGAAGTACCAATTCACCAGTTAAAAAACACTTCCATCAGCAAAAATTCCGCTGCCCAGTTGGACCTTTGTGTAGATGCCCTTCTGGATTATTCAGCAACCGGTCCACCCGATGGAGCGCTGGCGAAAGGCATCCAGTGGATAAATAGACTTAAAATACCAGTAGTCTCCCTGGATGTGCCTTCAGGGCTGGACTGCGATACCGGCAAAACCCACAAGCCGTTTGTCCGGGCTGATTTTACCGTCACACTTGGTTTGCCCAAACCCGGTTTGATGTGCGATACAGCCAAGGCTGTAGTCGGGAAGCTTTTCCTGGCAGATGTTGGACTACCACCTAAACTACTCAGCGAAATTAATCTGGATCCCCACCCTATTTTCATTCAGGAGAGCATCATTGCGCTGGATGAAGCACCACCTAATTACTTTTGGCAGCAATGCCCGGGCATTTTTCTACAGAAATAAAATTTTATCACATAACCTTTTCGTCTTCACATAACGGCGGTAAAAGGCCGCTCGTTGCTTCCAAAAATCTGCATTTTAATTACCCCAGCATGTCCACTGCAATAGCACCGATTACACTAAAGGTTCCAAATAGTGCCATGGCTTTAAAATAAGTAACCGCGTCCAGATGGTAATATGCCTGAAGACCATACAGGTAAATAATCACGATGGTAGAACCATAGGCAATGAAAGCAACGGTAATAAGGCGTAAAGGGATACCGATAATATTTTGCTGGGCCATATGTCCCAGCTTGGAACGTCCAATAAACACATAGCCCAAAAACAGCGTGAGAACGATAAGAAAAGCAGCTCTAAAAACCGAAATACTAAAAGCCAGGTCCCAGATTTCTTCTGTAAACACTAGGGGAAACACAAAACCCACTGCACCCACAAACTGCTGCACCACGTCGTCCAGGCCCAGCTTGTCTAAAGGCAAGTTAACCCGATTGTGGATGGATTTGACCTGCTCCTGCAGTCTATCCAGGTCCCGATTGAGATGATCCATGTCCTGCAGGATTCGATTTAGCTTTTTGTGATTGGCGTCCTGATTCGATGGGTCTCCTTCTTTAACTGCCATTCCATATTCCTTTCATTTTTACAGAGTAGATAAGAACAACTCTTCCATTAAAGCAATGCCCTTCGGCTTTTCTTAGAAAAAAGCAGTTGATTACGCGGCCGATTTAGACTATCCTCTTAAACTTTCTCGATGCCGGCGCCGCCGAGCTCCCGGATTGCCTCCGCGCAGCAGGTGGGCCGGATGCAAAGTATAAGGGTGGAGATTGGCATTTTTCCAGCAAAATTAAACTGAGATGTTCAGATGAATTCCTTTAATTTCAAACAGTATCGAATGAACCCGGATCGAGAAGTGCTAGTATCCCGACACAAAGTGCGCTCGTATGAATGCGATGCTTACCGCCATGTTAATAACGCAGTGTATCTCAACTATCTGGAATTCGCCCGCCAGGAAGCCTTAGAGCAAAAAGGATTTGACCTAGTAAGGCTGCAGGACAACGGAATGCAGGTAGTGATTCACCAGATTCAAATTCAGTTTTTAAAGCCGCTTAGAACCGGGGACACAATTGAAATCCGCACCCAGCTTGCTTCCCATCGTCGGGTCAGCGGGATTTTTTATCAGGAGATTGTCCGCCAGAGCGACGATCGAGTGTGTGCCCGGGCAGCTGTAACCTGGGTGTTTACCAACGCGGAGGGGAGGCCTATTCCCATTCCCCAGGAGGTCATTCGGGCATTTGCCCGGTAAAGTATTTCGCAGTGGCAAGGAAGGTTCAAAAGGCTAAACTACCACCATGTACCAAGAGAAAGGTTACAGTCATCGGGTAGCCGTAATCGGCTATTTGATCGACGAGGAACGCATTCTTTTGTTGAAGCGGCGTAAACCGCCGCAAATCTGGGCCCCACCCGGCGGTCATCTACTGACCGACGAAGACCCTCGTAAAGGACTGATCCGTGAATTCTGGGAAGAAACCGGTCTTAAAATTGAAGTTCTGGCACCGGTGGAGGTTTGGTTTGGTAAACTCGGGGGTCGAGCGGTACTCTCCATCGACTTTCTGGTCAAAAAGACCGGCGGCCAATTGCGCCTCTCCGCGGAACATGAAGCTGCCCGGTGGTTTGCTCGCGGAGAACTCAACAAACATTTTCCACCGGCACCCGGTCCTTCAGCTCAATTCTCCGTCCAGGATTTCGAAAAAGCCTTCCGTGTCCATGCGCTGCTCTACGGGAAGTAAAAGCAGAGCACTGTAGTTCCATAATTCCCACCCTAATCCCGCCTTCTTGAAGTAGCTTTACCAGAGCGTTCAATCTGTTCCTTTTTTACTCACCAGAGAGCAAAAAGTGTGGAAAAACGCAACACTTTCAGCATCCATGTGGCGAAAATTCAACAGTGCCCAGATCAACCCTATCCCGCTTTCATTGTAAAGAAAACAAGTTTTTCAAGAAGTTAAAAACTTTTTAACTTTCGAATCGTTCTAATTGGCATGAAGCTTGCAGCTTAAATGCATGAACAGGTTCAGGGGAGATGCAATGAAGCAACCAATGAATCAGTGGCAACACATTGTGGAGTTTCGGGAGAAATTGATTAAACAATTTAAGCGGCCGGTTTCTTTTTCCGAAGCAGTGTCGCTATGGTTGTACAAAATTAATGATGAGTCGGTCACCAAAGCCTCTCGTAAGCGTCGGGTGCGGCCCGGTGTTCAGTTTCCATTTCTTTACTGAATAAAACACAAAGGAGATAAAGGCCATGGTACAAAAACCATTCAACGAGGCCCAACTGGAAGCGATCAAACAATTTTATCAGTCGCTCAAACAGAGCAATCAGGAAGAGATTTCTATGACCGAGGCCATTCTGGCTTGGTTTACAGAAGGTTACGCGGAGAAATTTCGGGAGCAATATCTTTCCGCCAACGTTGCTGTTTTGCAGCATTGAATCAATTAAAGGCCCTGGAACTGGACCACCAGACGCCGGTGCCTTTTCCGGTTATCAAAATCGATGAAAACGACCTGCTGCCAGGTGCCTAGAGCCATTCGACCGTTCACAATGGGAATCATTAAATCTGGTTTGAGCATCGCCGCCCTCAGATGTGCATAGCCGTTTCCATCCTGCCAGGCAAAGTTGTGCGCATAATCCCGATCCATTGGAATCCACTGTTCGAAAAAGCGTTTTAAATCCTCCACCAGCCCGGGTTCATATTCAATGGTGGTAAGCCCACCGGTGGAACCAGGCACAAAAACCAACAAGTGGCCTTCGCGAAATCCTTCCCTCCGGACCAGCTGATCCAAGCGGGGGGTTAGATCCAGAATGTCGGTAAACCCTTTGCTGGTCAGTTCAATTTCTCTGCTAACAACTCGCATCATTTTTTCTTTGCCAATATTCTAGCCAGGTCGTAATGCGGACCGTCCGGTACATCCTGGCATACGAAACGGTACCCTTTTTTCATCAGCCGCTGGAATGCAGCAACCTCTTCATCGTTTAAAAATAGGTAATGGAGAAATTCCCTCCGTCCCTCTTTAAAATGAATGCCGCCCACATTGATGGTACGCACCGCCAATCCGTGGCGATCCATTTGCTCGATATGAAACGGAGAAGCCACTAACACCATACATTTCTCCCTGGCCTTCAGGCAATGTTGAATTTTCTTTACTGCCTCGGCTACCGGGACCACATCGGCGTGCATCTGACCAGTAACAGCCATCAACAAAAGATTTTTCTCCCATTCCTCGCGGGCAATTTCATCATCGGCAACAAGGATGTCCCGAATATTGTAGTGATTGCACCAGCCCACCAGCACCTGGCCATGAATGAGACGATCGTCAATGCGAACGATTACCGGCGGATACAGCGTCACGTTTCCTCCCTGAATTCAAAAATTAGGGCAAAGAGTCAGCCCAGCATCGGCCTGCCCTTCCTCCAATGCGTAGGATTCAGCGACCTTTAAACTGGGCTTTCCTTTTTTCTAGAAAGGCCTGAATTCCTTCCTGCATATCCTCGGTATTACAGGCGGCGCCAAAAAGTTCGGCTTCCAGGTTCAGAGCGGAATCCAGAGGCAGACTCATGCCTTGATTGACCGCTTTCAGGATTAGGGAGAGGGCTATCGGCGCTTTTTCGGCCAATTGTTCGGCCAGTTCCCTGGCCCGTTTCAGCAGCTCGCCAGCCGGGGTGACCTCTACTACCAGTCCCAGTTCCAGAGCCTTCTGGGCCGAGATCATCTCGCCGGTAAGGAGCAAATACAGGGCATTGGAAAGTCCAATTAATCGAGGCAAGCGCTGGGTACCGCCGTAACCGGGAATAATACCCAGATTGATCTCTGGTTGGCCGAAGCGTGCATTTTCCGAAGCGATGCGCAAATGACAGGCCATGGCCAACTCGCATCCCCCGCCAAGGGCATATCCGTTCACTGCCGCAATGACTGGCTTGCTCATGCGCTCAATAAAGCGAAACACCTTCTGCCCCCGCTGGGCAAAGATGGTCCCGGAAACTTCGTTGTGCTTCAGGATTTCAGTAACATCTGCTCCGGCGGCAAAGGCTTTTTCTCCCGCACCGGTCAAAATCACACACCGTACTGCTTCATTGCCTTCCAGGGCTTTCATTTCCTGGTACAGCTCCATCACCGTTGCCGTATTGAGTGCGTTTAATTTTTGGGGACGGTTAATGGTAACCACAGCAACGGGACCTTCCTGTTCAACCGTCAGGTATTCCGCCATCTTTATACTCCTATTTGGGTTTACACTATTTCCAGCCGACTGCTCCTGCCCAGGATAAACCGATGGGTGCGCGGTTTATTGCGAGCCCGTACAATTTCAACATCGTTGGCCAAAATACTGCTCTCAATTCGAATACCGACCTGCTGAATTCGGCATCCGGCCATGATGATGCTAAATTCCACTTCACTTGCCTCCACCAGACAGTCACGATCGATGGAGGTGTAGGGTCCGATGTAGCTGTCGCGGATCACCGTGCCCGAGCCGATAATTGCCGGCCCTCGGATGTGGCTGTTTTCCACGCGGGCGCCCTTTTCCAGAATCACCTTTCCTGCCAGGGTCGATCGACTGTCCACCTCACCCTCCACACGGGGGGATAGGTTTTCCAGCACCAAACGATTGGCTTCCAGAAGATCGTCGGGCTTTCCCGTATCTTTCCACCATCCAGTAATCTCCGAGTAAGTTACCACATAGCCGTGATCCAGCAGGTACTGATGCGCATCGCTGATTTCCAGCTCTCCCCTTCCACTGGGCCGAATAGCGTTAACCGCTTCGAAGATATGGTGATCGTAAATGTAAATCCCGGCAACAGCAAACTGGCTTTTGGGCCGCCTGGGCTTTTCCTCGATTGAAACAATGCGATCCCCTTTCAGCTCCGGCACCCCGAACCGGCTTGGATCGGGCACCCGCGCAAGGGTAAGGTGGCAATTACAGCCATCCTCTTGGAATCGTTGAATAAACCGCTTCACACCACCCACCACCATATTATCCCCCAGATAAAAAATAAACGGCTCACCGCCAATAAAATCCTGGGAAATTTTTACCACATGAGCCAATCCCAATGGGGCTTCCTGAGGAATGTAGGTAATATTTACGCCCCAGCGCGAGCCATCGCCAATGGCTTTTTGCACCGCATCGTTATCGGCATTGACTACAATTCCAACCTCGGTGATTCCGGCCTCAGCCACCGCCTCGATGGCATAATGCAAAATGGGTTTGTTGGCAATGGGAATCAGGTGTTTGTTTTCGGTGTGGGTAATGGGTTGGAGCCTGGTTCCCTTACCTCCGCTGGTAATCAGTGCTTTCATATCTCGGTGCTCCACTGCTAAATAATGTCCCTTTAATTTTTTTGACCGGCCGAGCGGTTCAATTGACCTTCGGCGGCATCGATAGCCCTATTGGCCAGCTGATCCGCCCGTTTGTTCAAGCCCCGTCGTACGTGAGCCACTTTCCATTTGGGGAACTTAGACAGTGCCTGCATGACCCGCTCGAACAATGGTTTTAAGCGTGCATTCCTTACACGATATTCACCTTGAATTTGACGCACTACCAGTTCACTATCCAGGTAAACGATTAATTCTTCCGGGCGATATGCCGCAGCAAGCTCTAGTCCTTTTAAAAGTGCCTGATACTCCGCCTCGTTGTTGGTCTTCCTCCCAATGAACGCCCCCTGTTCTTCTAACGTTTCCCCGTCAGCGTCCTGAAGTACCACGCCAATGCCAGCCGGCCCGGGATTGCCACGGGAGGCACCGTCCGTATGCAAAACAAGTTGCTTCACCAGGTTTCCTTATTTTTCCTTTCCCACCAAAAAGGCGCAACCCCCGGCTTAACCGGTCCACAGGCGGCAAGGTAGCAAAATGCTGGGGGAGCGCTTCCACGCTGGGCGCTGGCTAACCAATTGGTGACATCCTATTTCCAATAGTTGCGTTCATCCTGGCAAGTCCATTGTCTTCCCCTGTGCGGCAGAAAATATAGAACATGCCCCTTTAATGGGCAACCCGGGAAAATCTTCGCCACTACCCAGGGTACATCCTTTCCAGCAAGCGTTTTTTAAGGAGCAGACTTTTTTATCTCGACGCGAACCGGTGGTAATATTTTGCGGTAAAAAATACTCCTGGCCAAATGCTTGGATAAAAATTTCAGCCGGAAAACTGTTTCTTGAAAAATAGGCTTGACTGAGTGAAAAGTTCGCTTATATTATTAGCGCTCTCAGTAAGAGACTGCTAATTTTTGCTGTTAAATCTAAAAAATTCAACAAAATAAAAAGGAGGGCGTCATGAGCATCAAACCTCTGGCGGATCGTGTGGTGGTCAAGCCTCTGGAAGAAGAAGATAAGACCCCTGGGGGCATTATTCTTCCGGACACGGCCAAGGAAAAGCCCCAGCGGGGGAAAGTGGTTGCCGTTGGCCCCGGCAAGCTCAATGAAAAAGGCGAGCGGGTTAAACTTGAAGTCAAAGAAGGGGATGTGGTTCTCTACGGCAAATATTCGGGTACCGAGATTAAGATTGACGGTGAAGAGTATCTGATTTTGCGGGAAAGCGATATTTTGGCAATTGTGGAAAAATAAGACAAAAACAACGGAGGTCGTACCATGGCAAAACATATTGAATACAGCGCCGAAGCTCGCACCAAGCTAAAAAAAGGAGTCGATCAGCTGGCCGAAGCGGTGAAAGTAACCCTGGGTCCCAAGGGCCGCAATGTGGTTATCGAGAAAAAATTTGGTGCACCCACGGTAACCAAGGACGGTGTGACGGTGGCCAAAGAGATTGAACTGGAAGATCCCATTGAAAACATGGGGGCTCAGATGGTAAAAGAGGTGGCCTCCAAAACCAGCGACGATGCCGGTGACGGGACCACCACAGCCACTGTGTTGGCCCAGGCTATCTTCAATCAGGGTTTAAAGAATGTGACTGCCGGTGCCAATGCCACAGAGATTCGCCGTGGTATTGAAGAGGCCGTCAAAGTGGTGGTTGATGAGCTGAAGAAGCTAAGCCGTCCCATTGAAAACAAAACCGAAATTGCTCAGGTCGGTGCCATCTCGGCCAACAACGATATGGAAATCGGGCAGTTGATTGCCGACGCCATGGAGAAGGTGGGTAAGGATGGCGTGATTACCGTGGAAGAAGCCAAATCCACCGAAACCACGCTGGAAGTGGTGGAAGGCATGCAGTTCGACCGCGGTTACATCTCCCCCTACTTCGTCACCAATCCAGATACAATGGAAGCGGTTCTGGAAGATGCCCTGATCTTGATTCACGACAAAAAGATTTCTGCAATGAAGGACCTGTTGCCGATTCTGGAGAAAGTGGCCCAGACCGGCAAACCATTGCTGATTATTGCTGAAGACGTGGAAGGTGAAGCACTGGCCACGCTGGTGGTGAACAAGCTGCGCGGTACCCTGCGGGTGGCCGCTGTAAAGGCTCCCGGCTTTGGCGATCGCCGAAAAGCCATGTTGGAAGACATCGCCATTCTCACCGGCGGTCGGGTCATCAGCGAGGAAGCCGGCTTCAAACTGGAGAACACCGTGCTGAGTGACCTGGGTACCGCCAAGCGCATCGTCATCGATAAGGATACCACCACCATTGTGGAAGGAGGCGGCAAAACCGAAGACATTCAGGCTCGAATCTCCCAGATCCGCAAGCAAATCGAAACCACTACCTCCGACTACGACCGGGAAAAACTGCAGGAACGGCTGGCGAAATTGGCTGGTGGTGTGGCAGTGCTGAAGATTGGTGCAGCCACCGAGGTTGAGATGAAAGAAAAGAAAGCCCGTGTGGAAGACGCACTGCATGCCACACGTGCTGCTGTGGAAGAAGGCATTGTGCCCGGTGGTGGGGTGGCTTTCCTGCGCGCCTTGCCTTCTCTGGACAAGCTGAATCTGGAAGGCGACCGCCAGATCGGCGTACAAATTATTAAGCGGGCTCTGGAAGAACCCATCCGCCAGATTGTAGAAAACGCTGGCCTGGAAGGATCGGTTATCGTCCAGCGGGTCAAGGAAGGCAAAGACAACTTCGGTTTCAACGCTGCAACCGAGCAGTTCGAAGAGGACATGGTCAAGGCCGGGATCATCGATCCCACCAAGGTGGCTCGTACGGCCATCGAAAACGCCTCTTCGGTTGCCGGCCTGTTGTTGATGACCGAAGCCGTGGTCAGCGAAATCCCGGAAAAAGAGGAAAAAGCACCTGCCGGTATGCCTCCGGGCGGCGGGATGTACTGATCCAACCGGGATCGATTCAAAGTCAAAAAGGGCTCTCTTCGGAGAGCCTTTTTTTATTCAAGCAAAATCTGAGTTTTCCAAATCAGATCGGGGCAAAGGGGGCACAAGGGTGAATTTTCACCACCATGGGTTAATCTTTGCCTCGGGAGGCACGGATCTGCTTCCCGGCCACCGCATGCCGGCACCACTGTCGATGAATGGCAAGCTCTTAATTGAACGAGCGGCGTGCAGGCGTCTGCCTTCGACCTCGGCCGCGCAAGCTTCGCGCCTGTGCCACAATGGCTTGTAATTTTTCGACCGTGTAGTCCAGGTCCTCGCGAGTGGTACCCCGCCCCAGGGTGAACCGAAGCGCCGAGATACCCACCTCCTTAGGCGCACCCATGCCCTGCAACACGTGGGAGGGCTCAACCACCCCAGAGTCACAGGCCGACCCCGAAGAGGCGGCGATTCCGGCCATATCCAGCGCCACCAGCAGCGTATCGCTGTCGCAGCCGGGAAAGGAAACATTCAGATTATGGTAGAGCCGCTCGGTGGGATGACCGTTGAGCACCACATCGGGGATGGCTTGCTGAATCTTGTTCCAGAAATAATCCCTTAACTCGCCGATGTTACGGGCATCGGTTTCCATTTGCTCAAAAGCCAACCGGGCCGCAGCGGCCAGCCCCACGATCCCGGGTACATTTTCCGTTCCGGCCCGCCGGCCTTTCTCGTGCCCGCCGCCGTCCTGCAACGGCCAGAGAGGGGTCCCCCGCCTGACGTACAGCGCCCCAACCCCTTTGGGCCCGTAAATTTTGTGTGAACTGAGCGAGAGCAGATCGATGCCGGTGTCCCTTACCGAAATGGGAATTTTGCCGAAAGCCTGGACTGCATCGGAATGAAACGGTACACCGGCTTCCCGGGCAATGGCCCCGATTTCCCGCATGGGATTAATGGTACCAATTTCGTTATTGGCATAGATGATTGAAATCAGGATGGTGTCCTTGCGCAAATGGCGCCGCACCTCTTCCGGGGACACCCGGCCATAGCGATCTACCGGCAGATAGGTCACCTCGAAACCCAGCTTTTCCAGGGCCTTGCAGCTGTTCAGCACAGCCTTGTGTTCCACCCGGGAGGTGATGATGTGTTTGCCCCGGTTCCGGCTGGCCAGCGC
>RFHE01000392.1 GCA_003696445.1 Calditrichota bacterium
GCGTTTTACAGGCTTTCGGCCAGCCGAAACCCCGTGAACTGCCAGTTCTTCTCCGGCTGAAAAAAATTGCGATAGCTGATGCGAATGTGGTCGCGCGGTGTGGCCAGCGAACCACCTCGCAGCACCTTCTGATTGACCATAAATTTGCCGTTGTACTCACCCAGGGGACCCGGCAGGCGGCGGTAACCGGGGTAAGGCAGATAGGCGCTCTGGGTCCACTCCCACGCATCACCCAGCATCTGCAGCAGGGCGCCCTCCTCTGCGCCCTTTACCGGAAGGGGATGCAGGATGCCATCCTCCCAGAAATGCCCGTTTGCTGCTTCCTGACCCACCGATCGGGCAGCAAGCTCCCATTCCGCTTCGGTGGGAAGGCGCTTTCCGGCCCATTCCGCATAGGCCGCCGCTTCGTAAAACGTTACGTGCACGACCGGGGCGGCCGGATTGAGTTTCTTCAAGCCGTAAAGGGTGTACTCGTACCATTCCCCATCCAGATTTTTCCAGTAAAGCGGGGCCGTCCAGGATTCCCGCTGAACCAGCTCCCAGCCATCGGACAACCAGAAGCGGAAATCGCGGTAACCGCCATCCTCAATGAAGGCCACAAACTCCCCGTTGGTCACCAGCCGATTCCGCAACCGGAACGGTCCCACCAGTTCTCGATGCACGGGAAGCTCGTTGTCGTAACAAAAACCGGAGCCCCGATAGCCGATTTCGGCAACGGTTTCGGGGAACTCGATCCAGCGGGCTTCACCCACGTCCCTCCTTTCCCACCCTGCAGGCAGGGGACGATCTGGCGCATAGGCGGGCTGGAGTGGATTGCTGCCCAGAATAAACTTGAGGTCCGTTACCAGCAATTCCTGATGTTGTTGTTCGTGATTCAGCGCCAGCACCAGTTGATTGCTGAATGCCTCCCATTGTGCTTCCGGCACCTGTTCAATCAGCTGAAGCATCTGTTCATCGACGTGGCGGCGATAGGCGAACACCTCTTCCACCGTGGGCCTGGAGAGGGTGCCCCGGCGCTGGCGCTCCACCCGGCTGCCAAACGAGTCGTAATAGGAGTTAAACAGGTAGCTGTAGCGGGGGTGAAACGGCCGGTAGTCCGGGCGCATTGGTTCCAGAAAGAGCGCCTCGTAAAACCAGCTGGTATGTCCCAGGTGCCATTTGGGTGGGCTCACATCCAGAATCGGCTGCACCACATAGTCCTCAATGGCCAACGGTTGGCAGATATCCTCGGTGGCCCGGCGAATTCGGCTGAAATAGGTCGCCAGTTCTCTACGGGTTAACATGGGTTCACCTCCAGGCGGTTGCCGGCTTGAACGGAAATTAAAATCAAGGAATTTTAAGATCGGATTTATCCGCAGCTGCCAGGTAGCGCTTTCGGTCGGATGCGTCCCGGAGAAGCCTCGGCCAACCACCGGATGTTGGGGGATCCCCGGACTGCCGAAGGCACCTCATGTCCAACAGACACCCGGCTTCAAATTAAGGCGATCATTGTTCCCGAACAAGTCCGCTTTCGGTTGTTCCAGCGGCAGGGCCTTTTCCGCCATGTTCGCCCGGGGAACGGAACTGGAAATGGTGGTCTTGCACACCGCAGAGCACCTGTCCGAGAAAAATTCGCTCATCTATGCCCAAATTTTTCCAAAGTGCATCCAGCTCAGGGAGCCGGCCGAGTGAACCACCCTGGTTTTCCCGGCCTTCTTCTTGACCGGAATCGAGCGGATGTGCATATTAGACGGCGGAGTGTCCTGCTCGCCCAAACGGGGGAAGGGAGTGAAAAACCCCACGGACGGTGCCCGGTTTTTCTGGAGGTGGGGGACATGCGTCGCCCGGGTTTGTTGTTTTTCATGGTCCTCGCCGTTTTCCTTTGCCGGCCGCTGTTGTGCCAGGACAGCCTGGATGTGGAAAGCTTCCTTCAGGCGCTGGAAAACGAGACGGTGGGGGAAACCGATCTATTGCTGGTGGTGGAAAACCTGCGCCGGCATCCCATTGCGCTGAACCAGGCTACCCTGGCTGACCTTCTGGAAATTCCCTTTCTAGATATCGCCACCGCCCGTGCCATTCTGGACTTTCGGAAACGGCATGGCCGCTTTCGCGCACTTTCGGAACTGGACAGCGTTCCCGGCCTGCCCGCCGAGCTGGCGGACTTGCTCAGACCGTTGTTCACCCTGCGCCCGCCCGGCACCGGAGCTGTTCTGGAGTACCGAGTGCGTACCGCCCGACGGCTGCACCTGCCGGCCGGCTTCGAGCCGCAGACCGTGCCCAGCCCGCTGGATGTTTACCAGCGCCTGTTCTGGCAGCCCCGTCCCGACTGGCAGATTCGGCTCCTCTGGCAAAAAGACGCCGGCGAGACCAACTGGTTCGATTACGGCTCACTGTCTTTTCGCTACCGGCCGGAGGGAAAACCACTGGAGGTGCTGGCCGGGGATTTTCACCTCCGCTGGGGGCAGCAACTGGTTTTCGGCAGCGCTTACGGCACGCCGCTGGCCGTCGAGCAGCTAACCACCCTCTGGCCCGGGACCACCCGCCTCATCCCCAATGCCGCCAGCCAGGAAAGCTTCTTTTTGCGCGGTCTGGCCGGAGAAATTCGCCCTACCCCGAATATTCGCCTGGGCGCTCTGGCCTCCTGGCGCCGGTTGGACGCCCGCCTGGAGCCCGACAGCCTGACGGTCCGGTCCTTCGATGTGAGCGGGCTGCACCGAACCGCGCTGGAACAGAAACGCAAAGGCAACACCCGGGAGCAGATCACCGCCCTCTGGCTTCGCTGGACCCGTTCCCGCTGGGACGCTGGTGTTCTCGCGGCCGGCCAGCAATTCAACCGCCCCGTCCTACAGAGTACCGACACCCTCACCGGACGCCAGCAATTCCTGTCGGCTTTCTTCCAGCACAGAGGGCCGTTCTTTGGCTCGGCCCTGGAGCTGGCCCTGCGCAACGGCCGATTTCCGGCCGTCCAGCAAACCCTTAACCTGAACCTGGGCCCGTTGCGTTACTGGTTGAACGCCTATTATTATCACCCGCGCTACGGGAGCTTCCACGGTCGTGCCCTGGACGAAATTCAAAAAAGCCCCGGAAATCGCAAGGGCAGCGTTCTGGGTGCAAGCCTGAACCTGCCCGGCCGGGTCAAGCTGGCCCTGCTGGTGCACAGGGAACGCGCCGTCCGCCCTGCCGACCAATTTGCCCGGAACCAGACCCGCCTTCAGCTGCTGGGGCAGTGGCGACCGCCTGCATTGCTGCTCAACCTGCGCTACACGTACCGCAAGCGGACCGAGGGGGAACCCTCCGGTGCCGGTCAGGTGCAACAGATCCACCGCCTGAGGCTGGATCTGGCCGAACGGGCATCGGCACGGTTCGCTCTGCGCCAGCGGGTGGAAGTCAGCTGGGCGCACCCCCGGGTGCCTGGCGAAGCCGAGGTGGGCTTCTCCGCCTTTTCCGAGCTGAGCTGGCGGCCGGCCCGGCGCTGGCGCCTGCAGTGGCGCTGGACGCAGTTTCAGGTACCTGCCTTTCCGCTGGCACTCTACGAGTACGAGCCGGACCTGCCGGGCAGCTTCCGGGTGGCCCTGCTCAACGGGCGGGGCTACAAGTGGTTTGCCCTGCTCTCCGGACGGGTGTCCCCCACCGTCCAGGTTCATTTAAAATTTCGACAGGAGGTTTTTCCCGATTTGGAGGAGCAGGGCAGGCAGGGGAAACGGCGGCGCGAAATCCGGCTTCAGGTGGACCTGCGTTACTGAACCCACGCCCCCCCATCAATCGGGCAACTCGGAAACTTCCCCGGCCCGTACCAGCGCCCAGCGATACAGAACAGGGCCAAGAATCTGATTGGCGGCCACCCCACCGATCAGCAGATTTTTCACCAGCCGGCCGGTGGGTTCTCCCAGGGCCTGTTCAATTAAGATGGCCAGTCCCAGTGTGATCCCGGCCTGGCCGCTGAGGGCCATCCAGCTGAAACGGCGGTGCAACCGGGGGGCAGCGGACAATCGGCCGCCCAGCCAGGTCCCCAGCCAGTGAAAGGCGAAGCGCCCGCTCACCAGCACCACCGTTAAAAGCCACACCCCTGCCAGCAACGGCAGGTTCAGCGAAGCGCCCGCAATGGCAAAAAAGATGACATACACCGGAAGCGAGTAGCGCTCGATCTCCTCGATCAGGCGCTCACCCAGCGGTGTGAAGTTTTCCACCCAGAATCCAGCGGCAATAAACACCAGAATCAATTCCAGATGCAGCAGGTGGCTCACCTCCATGCTCAGGAGGATGCTTCCCATGATAAACAGAAACACGTCCCGCTGGATAGCCTTCAGGTAAAGGGCGATGCCGTAGCCCAGTAACGTTCCCACGCCCAGCGAGAAAAAAATTTCCTGAACCGCCTGCAAAAGTGTGCCCAGCTGCAGGGCTCCGGTGGGATGAAAAAATCCCCGCGCCAGGCCAAGGACCAGGGCAAACAGCAGCACAACCACAATGTCCAGCACCACGGTGAGGCTCAGGGTGAGGGAGGTAAACGGGCCCCGGGCCCGGGTTTCGGTAATCACGGCAATGGTTGTGGCGGGAGAAGCGGAAATGGCCACCACGCCCATCAGTGCGGCAACGCCCAGTTGTTGCACCAGCGGCAGGGCCTCCAGCCCCGGGGTAAACGGCGCCACCAGCATGAGCAAGAGCATAAATCCAAGCAGGCAGATCAGAATCAGCCCCGCCAGCATGCCGCCCAGCGTCTTCATTTGGCTCCTGAGTTGCGACAGGCGCAACTCTCCCCCGGCGGTCAGGGCGATCAAGCTGAGGGCGATTCGATCGATCAGTTGTAGCTCTTCCACGACCGTGGTGGAGAGAAAATTCATCAGGTGAGGCCCAAACACAATGCCTGCCAGGAGGTAGCCGGTGATTCTGGGCAAAGAGAAATGCCCCAGCAGGCGCCCTGCCAGGTAGCCGCAGATGGTAGTAAAGCCCAGGGCCACCATGGCGTCCGAGCCGGGGAGGGGATTCTCCAGCCCCAGCCACGGATCCAGCAGCCTGGCTACAAGGAGGGGCAATGCGATGAAAACCAGCAATCGGACCATAGAGCCTCTGTTTTTGCACACCTCCGGCCATCAGGAAGCTGCCGGCGAGGGAATTTCCCTGCCCTGTACCAGTGCCCGGTGAAGCAGTACCGGCCCCAGCAGCTGATTGACAATTATGGCCGCCACAATCACGTTTTTAATGCTCAGGCCCAGCGCCCCGCCAATGCTCTGCTGAACGATGATGGCCAGACCGAGCGTCACCCCGGCCTGTCCGATGAAGCCCTTCCAGGCGTAGCGGCGAATGGATTCGCTGGCCGGAACCAGTCGCGTTCCCAGGGCGGTGCCGCCCCAGGTGGTCGCCAGCCGGGCAGCCACCAGAACCAGGGTAAACCACCAGTTTTGCAAGAAAATGCCAAAATCCAGGCTGGCACCGGCAATGCAAAAAAACAGCACATAAATGGGTAGCGAGTTTTCCTCGATGGTCGCAATCAGCCGCCCACCCTCGGAGCTGAAATTCTGTACTACAAAACCGGCGGACAGAAACACCAGAATGGTCTCCAGGTGAAACAGGTGGCTCATTTCCACCAGCAGCAGCACCAGGCCCATTAAAAATAAAAAGACCTGCTCGCGCACCAGTCGGAGGTACCCGTAAATCAACAGGCCAACCCCTGCACCCACAAGGATGGAGAAAAACATATCCCGCAGCACCAGGACCAGATGTACCAGCTGAACGCCCTGCTCGGGGTGAATGAGCGGTTCGGCGATGCCCAGCACAAAGGCGAAAATCAGAATCACCAGGATGTCCTTGGCCACCGTCACGCTGAGCAGCAGCTCGGTGAGGGGGCCCCGGGCCCGGGTTTCGGTAATCACGGCAATGGTCGTGGCCGGGGATTTGGCCACCGAAAGCACGCCCAAAATCAGCCCCACGCCCAGGGCAGCCTCGAGGTTTAACTGGTGCAGAAAAGGAACCCAGGGGTAGATCACCACCACCAGCGCGCACACGCCCAGCAGAACCACCACCGTTTTGCCTACAATAATGGCGCTGATCAGCCGCCACTGCCGGCGAACTCTGGCGACAACAAATTCCCCGCCGGCGGTGAGGGCGATGAAGCTCAGGGCGATGCCGTCGATCAGTTGCAGGCCGGCCACCACTTCCCGGGAAAGCAGGTTTAAAAAATAGGGCCCGCAGGCGATGCCGGCCAGCAGGTAGCCGGTAATTTTGGGCAGGCGCCTCTGGCCCACAATCCGGCCGACCAGGTAAGCGGCCAGCAAAATAAACCCGGCCGCCATCACGCCTTCCGATCCGGCCAGGGCCGCGGAGGGCCGAAGGCCATGCTTGACCACCCCCATCAGGGCGTATGGCACCAGCGCCAGCAGCAGGCTTCTCATGAAATCTCCCCTTCCTGCCGCAGCAAACGAAAGGTGTTCCAGGCCGCCAGCTCGTCGAACAGGATGATTCCGATAATCGTGGCCGAAATGACCAGGCCGCCGGCACTGCCACCCCGAAAAAGCTGGTAATTGAAGGCGATGGCCAGGGACACCCCGCCGAAGGAAAGCAACAGATGCCCGATTCTGGCTGGCACCGGAAAGCCTACCGGAATCCAGCGGGCGCTGATCCACCCGCCGATCAGTTTACCCATTAACCGGGCCAGCAGAAAGGCGGCGATAATCCCCACTTCCGGCAACACGGCCGGATTCCACATGGCCCCGGCAAACACTAGCAACATCAGGTAGAGCGGCTTTTCCATGGTCACCACAATCCGGTTCACCTGGGTAGCCGGAATTCGCGATTGGGCCACCACCATGCCCACCACCATGTTCAGGAAAATGGGGGACAGGTGCAGGTAAAAGCCGGCGCCGCTGACAAAGACCACCAGCCCCAGTAGCAGCAAAAAATTCTCCTCAGCAGAAAAGCCGCTGCGCAACAGATAGAGTAAATACACGCCCATCAGCAGGGCCAGGCCCATCCCCAGCAAAAACCATTGCCAGCCGCTGTGGATTACCGGGCTTTTCAAGGGATTAAACAGCGCGCTGCCCACCCCGGCAAACAAAATGCCCCAAAATCCATCCAGGCCGGAGACAAACTGCAAAAGATGGGTCAATCGGCCCCGGGCGCCCAGGGTGGCTACCGCCCGTCCGATGGTGATGGGCGCCGTCACACAGCCTACCGCCCCGAGCACCAGGGCAATCTCCAGCACCTCTCGGCCCCCGGTCCCCTGCAGCCAGCGAAGCGCCCAGAAACTGAAGCCACCGATCACGGCAAAGGCAACCAGACTTTGAATGCTGGTAAACAGCAGGTAATTGCGGGGGAAGCGCTTCACATTGCGCCAGCGCAATTGAATGCCGAAGATCAGCCCGATCCAGCCCAGAGCCAGGCTCACCAGCGGCTCCAGACGCACCAGGATGTCCCGGCTGAGAAAATTGGAAACCTTCGGCCCCAGAATGATGCCCAGCACCAGAAAGGGAATGCCACTCACCACCACCCCGCTGACCAGAGGATTGCTTTCCCTCAGCCGGGGAGCAACAAAATTCACCGTCACAAAGGCAATGAGCAGTACCAGCAAAAATCCCAATATCGGGGTCATGATGGCATCGGTCCTCTCGAAAACCGCTGAAACGCTGTGTTACCCAGGTTCATTATGTTCAATCCGGCAACGGAAAAAACCAACAACATTTTTCAAATGCCCGGCGTCCGGCCCCGAAAATCGCCGCCCGGAAACCATTCTTTTTTGCAGGTGGTGAGGGCTCCGGCATTCGCAACGCTCCCTGCAACACCCGGCCGCCAGGGGAGTGAAACAGAATTGATTGCAGCGCGCGAAAAAATTTGTATTAAAAGAAAACAGGGTTAAATTTTTATCAACAGTTTGTTTCATTTTCCAGGAGGAGTTGTCCGATGGCATGCCGATGGGTGTTTTTGCTCCTTGTGATCGCTGCGCTGGGCCTCCAGGCGCGCGAAACGCACCCCGCCGGTCTTTCCACGATCGGGGACACGGCCCACATAGACATCAATCAGATTGACCTGGGGCTGGAAAACAACGGCCACACCGGTCTGGATGGGGATTCCTATTTCCC
>RFHE01000393.1 GCA_003696445.1 Calditrichota bacterium
ATGAGGCAAATCCATTATGGTTTTTTCAGCACGAGCACAGTCAATTGCAATTAGAATAATGTTCTTCATTCCAGCTCTCCCTATTTCGACTAATCTCTGTCAACTGCCGACCCGGTTTTCCTTACTCTGGTTTTTTCCACTCCATTCACCTTCACGAAAGAAGGGTCATCTTGGCTGTTCTGCAGATTCGGGAATGCGCGCCTTTTTATGAGCAGCTCCCCCTGAAAGTGATTGGGAATGGGGATATCGAACTCACTGAGAACGGTAGGAGCAATGTCCATTAATTGAGCACCCTGTAGCGGTTGGCCACTGCCAGGATTGTCTGGATTGTAATAAATCACCATTCCAAATTGCCTGTGGTTACATTCGTCGGGTCCGGTATCGTTTTCGAAGGTGTAAACGGAACCGTGTCCCAGCGATCCCACCGAGCGCCAGCGCAGATCATCGAAATAAACCATCAAATCCGGCGCAACCCTGTTTACAGTCCGGTAAATACGGTCCGGGAAAAACACCTTCGTTTGCATGGGGTTTCCCTGATGATCGGGCACCGCAGAAAGTTTCTGCGCAAGTTCCTCGCGAACAGCCTGGTAGTTTTCTGGAGGGACGGTTCCCTGAGGTTCTCGACCACGGACATTCAGAAATATCCTCCCGTAGTAACCTCCGCTACCCCAGGCAATGGTATTCTCCCAATCCACTTCCAGGTCTTCAAAACGCTGAATTTGTCCAGGCTTAGGATCATCCTTAAAGCACAAATAACCTTGCCGCCACAACCATTCGTTGAGGCAAAATCCACCTTCCATGCGCTGTGCCCCATGGTCGGAAACAACCAGCACAGTCGCCTGATTGTCCAGGTAGTTAAGCCATTCACCCAACTTGCCATCGATATACTGGTAATATTCTAAAATGGCAGTCTCATAAGGATTGCCCTGTCGGTAATTCCGGTGGGAGGGATCGTGAAAGCTCCAGAAACCATGATGGATTCGATCCACGCCAATCTCCATCACCATAAAAAAATCCCAGTCCGTGTTACGGAGCAGATAATCGACCACCTTAAATCGCTGGCGTGTCATCTGATAAATTTGATCCAGCAGCCAATCTTTATTGTGTGTCCGAAACTGAGGGACATCAAACTGATACTCGGGAGCGAGTCTCAGAACTTGCTTTTCGAAGCCAAATGGATAGGCAAATTTGCAGTCGCGTCCCGGAGTCAGGAAACCTGAAATCATGACCCCATTGAGCGGCTTGACAGGATAGGTCTGGGGAACCCCAATCACCACGCTTCGTTTCCGCCAGTGAGATAAAATATCCCATACCCTCTGCGATCGAACGGCCGAAGCTGTGGCAATTTTGAAATTGGCATAAGAATAATCCGCCCGGTTTCGGAAACCATAAATGCCCAGAGTACCGGGGTCATGGGAGGAAAGCATACTGCTCCAGGCAGGAACCGTAATGGCCGGAATGGAAGACTCCAGTTCTCCCCAGAATCCATTTCTGGCCAACTGGTTCAGGTTGGGCAGCTTATCCCGCCATTTTTCAAAAACCAACGTAGGTTCTGCACAATCCAGACCAACGACAAACACTTTTTTCCCTGTGGCCGCGTGGGGTTTTAAGAAGGTTGGTGAATTCATCGCTTTGCCTCATTCACGTGTACTTTTTCAGAATAGTTGGTCTCATTCCGTTCAAAGATTCCCAGCCAACCCATATTCTCCTCAGGCTTGGAATCTTCTTCTGCAATCAACCTGAATCCATTCCCAGTAATGAGCTCAATCAGCTTATCCGCTTCAACCAGATGGCGAGGTGTACGAATTGCAAACCAGCGCCTGGCCCGTTCCAGTGCGCCTCGGAGCACATCTTTCCGGTGAGCGGGATTCAGGTGATGATAAAGGCCCAGGAACAAGACAATGTCGTACCGGTCCAATAGAACGGGTTGAAATTGCTTTAAAAAATCGGACCAGCGCCCGATGGCCGCCTGGTGGTATTCCAGGGATTGCAAGTCAAATTGACTTAGCAGACGACGGGCGACAGGGATGCGATCGGGAACCATTTCGAAGCCATGAATAATGCGGGCGCCGTGGCGGGCAAACCACGCTGCAATCACTCCCTCAGCCGCTCCCAGATCGAGAACGGAGCAACCTTCTGCCTTTTCCATCAACGGCTTCAAGCCCATTAAACGCAATTCAGGATCCCATTTACCAAATAAACCGTATTCCGGTATGCGGAAATAAGAATTGATCCGGGGTTGAAAGACGATTTGCAGTAACTGTGAAGCGTAATGATGCCAGCTAAACGCCCTCATTTTCCTGGCGCCCCTACAGGCCAGGCCTTTCCACAGGGAAGCGTCTGAGACCAGACGATTCACCGCATCTACCACGGCCTGCGCACTGATTTTTTCCAGAACCAGCGCCGTGTGCATGTGCCTGGCAAAACTAAGTGTTCCATGGCGAGAAGCCACGCAAGGCACCCCACAGGCCATGGCTTCGGCAGCGGCATTACACCAGCCTGCCCGTGTTTCAACCGATACAAACAGATCGATCTGATGATAAAACTGAGCTAGAGCTTCTCCAAATAAGGGTCCCCAGTACTTGGCTCTTCCCTGCCTGGCCAGCGCCAGCAGCGCTTCCCCGGCTGTCTGATCCAGAGGACCAAAAAGGTGAAGCTCGAAATTATCCCCTAAGTGCTGAAATGCCTCCAGAAGAATCGATAAATTCTTTGCACCCAGTGCCCCTATCCGAATGGGCTGGTCTTTGGTTGGAACGTTCCGAAAGGGATGGGGGAAAAAGCGCTCCGTATCGACTGCACCAATCAAATAGTGAAACGCTTCGCCCCTCAGCTTGCGCAGGTGTTTTAGCTCCCAGTGCTCGTTGTTAATAACCACAATATGAGGATCTAAGGCATAATTAGCTTTCTCAAATCTAGCATAGAGAGACGGGTCATTTAAGATGTGCTGAACCCGAATCCCGAAGTTTTTCTGGCGGAGGAGATTCAGCTTGGCTAATCGCTCAGCACTTTCTCCCGCACCAGGTATCATCACTGCGTCCCATTGCTCCTTCAATGCTTCATTTAGAGTTAAAATTTGGCCTTTTAATTCCGGCCACGGGGTTTCGGTATCATCTACCAACGAACAGAATTGCACCTGATGTCCGAAAGGCTTAAGCACACGTGCCAGATGAATAAAACGGCCTATGCCTCCATTCAGTGTAAATGAAAACCAGGCCACCAGAATTTTTTTCGCCGTACCGTCCTGAAGCGCATAATCCATTGCAAACTGTTCTCCTGAGCTTAGCGACCCTCAACCTTTTTTTCTCCGAAGCCCACCCTTCGCGTAGCTAGCTTTTTTCTTGCCCCCTGAATGCTGTAAAGCTCCTTTTTCAGCAAATGCTTGATTTCTAACAGGAGGCGGACATGGTGATCGTCATAGAGGCGGTGCCCGCCGGCGCTACGCCGGGGAACTAAATGGTCTGAAAATTCCTTTTCCCAATAGCGGAGGGTGTGGGGCGTGATCCCAACCAGCTCGCAAACTTCCTTTACCCTGAGAAATCCATTCCCTTCTTTGCCGTCCATAGCACGTCCCTGTCTGGCTGATTCAAAGTTTGAGTTCCACTCGAACTTTCAGTCTTATGCTCGGAAAACGGAGGGCCAATCTTTAGCGGCTATTTTGAAATCCTGGACGCTTCCTTCTCCAACAAAAATTGAGTGCGCCAATGAAAATTTGAGATTTCAGCCTTTCTCCAGTTTTTCTTCGGCTGTGGCATAGCCCGAATCCCGTTCACCGGCCAGGCGCAGGCTTTGCTCGCCCAGGAGCAGGCGCGTTGCTGCGCTCAACGGAATCTTCGAGGCCCAGAATGCCATGATCCCTTGCTGAGAAATTGCAACCGGGCAACCCGGCCTCGCGAAATGGCTGCAGTGTTTGAAAACAAGAAGCATACCGGTGTAGAGAGCCGCTTGTAAAAACGTAGCCCCGGCAACCATCCTAGTCACCGGGGCTATGGCTCGTTCTAACGGAAGCTGCCTGGTTCCTCCTTGCAGGCCAGCTGCAGCCGGCACCGAACGTGTAGATCTCAGTTCTCGGTTTCCACTTTCACAGATTCTGCATTTAGGTGGCCACTGCAACCACAGCCCACGCCGCAGGCGGCCGATAGGTGGTTTCCGGCAGATGCGCTGTGGCTCTGTCCATTTCCGTTGCCGTTCTGGCCGAAGCGAAGCTTGACCGTATGGGACACTCTGGGCAGGGGCATCGGCCGATTGCCGGCGTAAATTTTGTGGCGGCCCACTTTTTTAAACCACTCCCGGGTGGTGGCGGTCATGTGCTTGTGTTCCACAATCTGGCGCCAGCCGATGCCGGTGTTGTAGGCGCAAAAGGAAATCTCGCCCTCCTGCGTGGCGTAGGGAATCACGCACATTTCCGTTCGGCGAAAATCGTAGGTCCACAGATCCTGGAACCACATGCCACCGACCCACAAAAATTTCCACTCGCCTTCCGCAGGCCGCTTTCCCCCAGTAAAGGCACCGCCCATCTTGCGATTCAGGAGCCGGGCCAGTTCAATCAGATTGAACCCTTCCGGGGCTTTTTTCGGATCGAAATTGCGCACAATGGAGAGCGCAGCTTGCAGTTTCACCAGATTGGGATGCCGGGCCGTATCGGTCATCAGGTTAATGTCCCGGATGAACTGCTCTACATTAAAAAATTTGGTCACTGGTGCCCAGGCTTTGGTCCGCGTGTTGACCAGCAGATACACGCTGGCCCCGCAATTGGGATGGCAGGACACACACAGGCCGCCGAATTGCACATGGGGACCGCGCAGGTAATCGGCCAGCACCGTAAAGGCACTGCCGGCACCGATGGGATACCAGTCCCGGTAAGGATCGATCTCGCCATTGGACCAGTGGTACAACTCGTGGGCCAGATGGGAAATGGTGTAGCGTTGTTGCCGGCGGCGTTCATCGCTGATCTCCTCATCCCGGCCGGTAAAGGAGACCGGCTGAAACGACACCGCGCCCATCCGGTCCGAATTGTCGATCAGAAACTGAAGAATCGGGCCTACCTGATCGTTATTGACCCCATTGACCACCGTGGTTACCGGGGTAATGTCGATGCCGGCTTTGGAGAGATGCTCGATGGCCAGCAATTTGGCGTCGAACAGGTTGGTCACGTGGCGGTGTTGGTTGGCCTCGTTGGTCACCCCATCGAACTGGAGGTAAGCCATGTCCAGCCCGGCCTCTTTGGCGGCATAGGCGAACTCGGGCTCCAGAGCGAACCGCAGGCCGTTGGTCGCCGCCTGCACACTGTAATAGCCCAACTGTTTCGCATAGCGACAGGCATCTAGGAAGAAGGGTGACAGGGTGGGTTCCCCGCCGGAAAACTGAACCGACATCTGCCGCCGCGGCTTGAACGAAATGGAATCGTCCAGAATCTTTTTGATGTCGTCAAAACTCAGCTCGTGCACGTAGCCCACCTGGTTGGCATCCATGAAACAGGGGTTGCACATCATGTTGCACCGATTGGTCAGGTCGATGGTCAGCACCGCCCCCCGGCCATAGCGTATGCTGGAAGTGCCGTGCCGATGAATGTGAGCATCCCCGCTGGTCCGGTAATCACGGCCGTAATAGCGGCTCTCGATGATTCGGCTGAATTCGGGGTCAATGGAAAGCAAATCCTCAAACGTGCCGTGAATCGGGCAGGTTTTTCGAATGATGATTTTGCCATCCTCCTCCAGCAAATGCGCCTTGATTTCCCCCGGGTGCCCGTGGACCAGCTCGTCCAGACTTCGTTTGCCGGCGATTACGTCGTTGCGGATTTCCACAGCACATTTTGGACACAGCGAATCGGTGGTGCGGGGAAAACCCAGCTCAGGCATGGAGCGCTGGTAACTTTTCAGCAGCGGGCCGGGCGCCCACACCGGCTGGAACGGTTTCCCCTCCGGCAGCCGCGTGTTAATGGCCTGAAAGGCCTGCCAGGAGAGTTCCGCAGCCACCTGCATAACGGAACCGGTGATGTGTGACATATCAAGCCTCCTGAAATTTTTATGAGAACAAAATGGTTTTAAGGACATTGATTCTGTGATCCTTTTCTGGAGCAGGCCAGCGCCGCCAGGTGTTTCGGAGAGGAAGAGTCACAGGCAGGTGCTGGAGGGAAATGCCTTTACCTGACCGCCGATCAAACTCAGAACAAGGCCGGAAAACATCGGTTCGAATCAGGACGGATGCAGGGACGCAAATTCTGTACAGAATCGGTCCCAACAGGCCTTTCCAGGGTGGGCGTGTCCTGGTGGCCGGTGCCAGAACAAAATGCGGAGGACGGGCCCGCCGGTTCTGGAGGCGCCTTGGCCAACCAACTTCTGGCCGCAAAGGGATGCAGCCGTGGAGGGAGTCGACCAGGATTTGGATGCTACACCCTGTGGAACACCTCTCCTTCCGGCTGAAATGAAGGCGACGTTTCCCGTCCAGTGTTTTCGGTTGCATGCTGCAAGACCCTTTTTCTGAACATCTGCGAAAAAACATTAACCAGAGTTGAAGGGCGTCGCCTGTAAGGCGCCTTACGTTGCCGGACACTGTTTGTGTGATTTTTTGGGTACTTTTTTCACAGACCGAAATATTTTCTGCATACTGGAGGG
>RFHE01000079.1 GCA_003696445.1 Calditrichota bacterium
CACGCCGGCTGGCCGAACCACCCGAATGGCCCGGGCCACGTTCTCCGGCCTCAGGCCCCCCGCCAGAATAACCGGCCGGGGAGAAATTTGTACCAGCCGCCGGCTGATGGTCCAGTCGTGCACCCGGCCGGTGGCCCCTTCCGCACCGCTGGCCGGATCGAAACTGTCGGTAATGAAGGCATCCACCAGCGGCGAAAACTCGCTGACCTGTTTCTCCAGCACCTCAACCGGATCCCGCCCAACAATCAAACTTTTGATGAGAAACCAGTCCGGGCACCGGTGCCGAAGGGCAATCAACGCATCACGTCCGATGGCTCCATGGAGCTGGATGATCCGGATGCCGGTTTGCTCGGCCAGGGCGATGATCCGCTCGGCCTCCTGCAGGTAGGTAATCAATACCGGCCGGGCGGTTTGCGGCAAAGCGGCTGTGATGCGGGCCACCTGCTCGGCGCTGCAATCTTCCCGGTGCACCGGCAGTGCCAGTGGAAACCCCAGATAGGACACGCCGCAGCGATGAATGAGCAGGGCCTCCTCCAGGTCGTGGATCCCGGCAATCTGAATCCAGGGCCAGGGGGAAGATAGACCTTTCAGAGCAGGGTGCGTTCGGCCAACCGTGGCCTCAGCAGAGCGGAGCATGTCTTTATTCAGGCATTTTTTCCGGTTCCAGCCAGATCTGGGCCGTCGCCATCCTTAAGCGCAAATCGGTAAACCAGAGGTGGAAGCTGCGGTCGGCACTCCAGTGCTGGGTGGCAATCCACAACGGCCCTAACTTGACGTAGCCCTCCCAGGTGCAGATAAGGGTAGGTTTTTTGGAGCCGCCCCGGCGAAAAATCCACTGGCGAAGCCGATAATTGCTGTCGACAAACAGTTCGTACACATCCCCGGGCGTGTAGCCCACATTGCCATAGCGAACAATCAGATGGGGCCCTTCTCCCGGCGGAATGGGGAAGGGAGCCTTGCCGTCGTAGAGCAGTTGAACCTCCCGATCCCAGACCAGATGGAGGGGAAACAGCAGCCAGTACTGATCGTTAATAAAACGCTGGTCCACAAACCGGATTAATTTGGAGGAGTCGGCCTTCAGCTGGCTCCTTTTGTAATGAAAGGAGATGGGTTTACCCTCCGGGCCGGGACCTTGGTAGTAAACCTCATCGGTCTGGGGCAACCACCGCCAGTGGCGAGAAACAGTTTTTCCTCCCCTGGCCGCATTAAAGGTGTATTCCAGCACTTCGATATTGGCGAAGTGGGCCAGTCCGTGGCTGCGCGCGATTTTTTCGGCCAGGGCCAGGGCGGTGGTTTCGTTTTGTGCTCGCGCCCTGCTCAGGAGCGCGGCCGCAATGAGCAGGAAGACGGTGACCAGAAAACCCACACGTGGCATGGTGTTCCTTTCTGTGTTTTTTACTCTACAGCGGGCAGGTTTTTGACAAACGCCGGTTTTAAGACCTGCCTGGCCAGCGACATGTTCCCGTCGTTAGGTTCAGGCGGAACCCTCAGAATGGCGCAGAGCAGGTTGTAGAGGTGGATGTTTTCCACCGGGCCGGGATGCACATCGGAGCGAAAAGCCGGGCCCCGGGCCAGGAGGATGCCCCACATGGAGCGGAGCTGATTGTCATAGCCATGATCGCCGCCATCGAAGCGGGACGGGTTGCGCTGATAATAAGCCCGCGTCGCAATCGACCAGCCCTCATCGGCCAGCCCGATCAACGGCGGCACTCGCCGGTGCTTGCGGTAGTGAAACCGCTCGGGGATTTCCGCTTTACGGTAAACCTGCAGATGGGGATGCGCGCCCTTTAACCGCCGGTACACGGTTTCCAGATCGGCCGAATCCGGCCACATGGCCAGCACCGGTGAGTAATCCACCGCATTCAGCAGTTCGGGATTAATGTAATCGTCCAGAATAATGACCCGCTCCTTGCTGGTGGCCGCCATGCCATGGTCCGAGGTAATGATGATATTGAGCCAGTCCTGCCAGTGACGGACCTCCAGACTGTCCAGTAAGATGCCCAGCGTGTGGTCGATTTTTTGCACGGCCTGAGCCAGTTGGGGGGACTCGGGTCCGTACACGTGCCCGGCGTCATCGACATCGGAAAAGTAGAGGGTAAAAAACCAGGGCCTTTCCTTTTCCGGCAGGTCCATCCAGTGCAGCACCCGTGCGATGCGTTCCTGATGGGGCATGTCGTGTTGAAACTGGACGTAGTAAGTTGGGCGCGTGCCCTGAATTTCCGCCTCGCTGCCCGGCCAGAAAAACGGCGCGCTGATCAGCCCGCGCTTTTCCAGCGTAATCCAGATCGGAACACCGTCGTACCAGCGCCCGTTGGTTACCTCCGCACGATTGCGCAAGCTGAAGCGCGCCTTGAAGACCGGATCGTACATGTTGTTGGCCACCACACCATGATGGCCGGGATACAGGCCGGTCACTTCGGTAAAGTGGTTGGGAAAGGTTTTGCTGGGGAAGGAGGGAATGAACGCCTCCGCCCGAATGCCATGCTGCAGAAATCGGTCGAAATTGGGGGTGTCGATCCGGTCCAGATAATCCCAGCGAAACCCGTCCAGGGAAATCAGCAAAACCCGCTGGCGGGAAGCCTCCCGGCTCTGCCGGCTCAATCGGCTGGAGCATCCGCTGAAGATGAACAAAATGGACAGAAGCAGGAGAAGCCACAGAACATACCGGTGTAACCTTCGCTCGACCATGCGTCTCATCAGTATCCTCCAACAATGGGTTTCTGCAAAAAGTGGTTCAAGTTAGCAGTCCCCAGCAAACGGTTCAACCCATTCTTGAAATCAGCCATTGGTTTCGTGGCCTGCCTTGGCGAGATTTAGCGTATCGAAAGGGAGGGGGTGTTGCAAAAGTGTTCCGTTAAGATGAGATGAAGCATTGACAATATTTACGGCCTGAACCCCATGTCCGAAGAAACCACAAGCGCTGTGCGCTCCCGCAGCGCGATGAGGATTTGTACCTGGCTTTGTCGGTGTGGGTGGTTGGCCATGCTGTGGTGTCTCGGTCTGGCCCCCGCACCGGTTCGCTGTGGGTCCGGTGAGTACCGACCGCCGGTGGCCTTTTTTGCCACCCCCCAGTCCGCGAACTTTCTGTCCACCGGGCTGGGCGGCTATGTGGGGGTTGGGTACACCCACGCCTGGCAGACCCCGCTGTCGGGCCACGAGGGCGACCGGTGGCAGCTGGGCAGCCTCGGATTGTTCTACCGTCCGACCCGCTGGCTGCTGCTCCTGGTTCGCGGTGGGCTTTACCAGCGCCTCGGGGCGGCAAAACGACAGGCCGCGCCTCGCATCTTGCTTTCCGGCGATTCCCTGCACGATGTGGAGGATTTTGAGGTCCATGCCGTGGTGCTGCTCTGGTCCGGCGGTGCAGGCAGGCGGGCGCTCTCCTTCCGGCTGGGCATGCGCCTGCCCAACACCAATCAACACCAGGGGATGGGCACCAACACCAGCGACTTGTTTTTCAGCCTCCATTGGGGCATGGCGGTTGGCCGGGTTCAACTGATTCTGGATGGGGGCGTGGGCATTTTAACGGCGCCGCTGGAAACCAACAGCCAGAACGACGTGGCCCTTTACGGCGCGGCGGTGTTGTGGCCTGTGGGTAGGGATGTGTGGCTGGGCGCCGAAGTGAATGGGTTTTTCACCACCCGCCATGTAATTCCGGCGGGTACGGAGAGCCGCGGGGTGGCCCGTCTGGGCGGGCACTGGCAGCGGGGTGCGGCCGGCCTGGAAGTTTACGGCCAGATCGGGCTGACCCGCCGGTCCGGCAAGCTGGGAGGCGGCCTGCTGCTCACTTGGTGGCTGCCCTGGTGAAAGCCTGCCGGTAGAAGAAGACCGTTGTTTGAGGCACAAGGCATGGGAAGAAAACAGTGGTTCTGCGCGGTTGCCCTGGGGGTGATTCTGGGCGCGTTCTTGGCAGGGCCGAGCGTAGCCGGGGAAACGGGCCGGGAGCTCAGACAATTACCCCGGTTTGTGGCCGATCCGTTCGAACCCCGCATGGGCCTGGCCGTGGCGCCGGGCAAAAACGACCTCATCGGCCGCATCGGGGCCCGCATGCCGTTGCTCCGCCGGAAATTCAAAATGTCGGCCACTCCTGTCACGCTCACCGGCGGTCTGGCGGCCTACAGCTGGACATGGCTGGGCAGGCGGGGCAGCACTTTCCCGGTGCGGGCGGTGGACTACCTGCTGGGCGCTTACGGGCAGCTTTACTGGAAGCGATGGCAGGCCCGCCTGGCCCTGAACCACATCAGCGCGCATCTGGGCGACGGGTTCTTTTCCGATTTGCAGCGGCAACGCCGGCCCATTACCTACAGCCGGGAGTACCTTCAATTCTCCCTGCACCGGGGGCTGCCCCGGGGCGAACTCTACGGGACGGTGCAGTGGGCCTACCATGCCATACCCCGGGTCAACCGGTGGGAGCTGCAGTTTGGTGGATCAGGCCGCCTGCTTTCCAGGGGACGGGGCACCATTTACCTCGCGGCCCATCTGGCCTTTGTGGGCGGCTTCCCGTCAGATCCCCGCTGGAACCTGCAGCTGGGGCTTCATCTGCCCTTGCCAACACCCGGCCGGGCGATGCGCTGGGCGCTGGAGTGGCAATCCGGCCCGCAAATTTTCGGGCAGTTTTTCGACCAGCACACCCGCCGGCTTTCCCTGGGCTTTTTTATTGATTGGTGAACCGGCCGGGTCGGTTTTCGGCTGCGCCGACCCGTGTTTCTGAACCGACCGGATGCCGGCACCCGGCCCACTCCTTCCAGCCTGAAGAAGCGTTTCTCCCTTTCCCGTCCGGGCAGGCGGTACTGGATTCGCCTGACGGACAGGCAGGTACGGGTGCTGGATCTAAACCGCTGGCAAGTCATTGCAGAAGGGGCCGGACAACCGCTCCCGGGCAGGGCGGGCGGGGTCACCTTTACGCTCCCCAGAAATCTGTTTGAACTCCCGGCGGATAGCCTCCAGGTGCGCTGAGCGTAACCGGACCCCGGCGGATCAGAAAAACGGGGCCGCTTAAAATTGAATCCAGGTAAATCAATTTGCGCCCACCTGCCTTCA
>RFHE01000394.1 GCA_003696445.1 Calditrichota bacterium
ATCTACGGATCAGTTGACCAGAGAATCAACCCCTTTCCTGTTCCTGAATGGGAAGATCCTGAATCGAGGAAAGCCCCTTTTTCTTGCGCTGTATTCCCTCCCTTGTTTACTGATTTTACTGTAAGTATATTTGCGCTTCTATTAGAACTGAATAGTCAATCTACTAAGTGCTGGGAGAATGACGATGTTTGAAGAGATTATGTATCGGTACGATAAAATTCTGAGCCGTAATGGCGATACCGATCAGCAGGAAACCTCCGAATGGCTGGAAGCGCTGCAGGGTGTGTTACAATACAAAGGGGAAGAACGCACCCGCTTCCTGCTGCTGGAATTGTTGCGCAACAGTTATCTGAAAGGGGTGCGAATCCCCACCATCCCCAATACGCCGTACATCAACACCATTCCCCGAGAGAAGCAGCCCCCCTTTCCCGGGGACCGTAAGATTGAGCGGCGGATCAAGAGCATAATCCGCTGGAATGCCATGGCCATGGTGGTTCGGGCCAATAAGAAGTTTCCCGGCCTGGGCGGCCACATCTCCACGTTTGCCTCGGCGGCCACCCTGTTCGAGGTGGGGTTTAACCATTTCTTCCGGGCCAAAGGACCCAACTGGAACGGGGACCTGGTTTACTTTCAGGGGCACGCATCGCCGGGCATTTACGCGCGCGCCTTTCTGGAAGGTCGGCTCACCGTAGAGCATCTGGAAAACTTCCGGCGGGAGCTGGAAAAAAACGGCGGCCTGTCTTCCTATCCCCATCCCTGGCTGATGCCCGATTTCTGGGAATTTCCCACCGTGTCCATGGGGTTGTCGCCGATTTCGGCCATCTACCAGGCCCGTTTCGCCCGCTACCTGCAGGACCGGGGGATCCGCAATACGGAGGATATGCGGGTATGGGCCTTTCTGGGCGACGGAGAAACCGATGAGCCGGAGACCCTGGGTGCTATTACCCTGGCCGCCCGGGAACGGCTGGACAACTTGATTTTCGTGGTCAATTGCAATCTTCAGCGCCTGGATGGTCCGGTTCGCGGCAATGGGAAAATCATTCAGGAACTGGAGGCCATCTTCCGCGGGGCCGGTTGGAATGTGATTAAAGTGATCTGGGGCAGTGACTGGGATCCGCTCTTCGAGCAGGACAAGGAGGGCTGGTTGATCAAGCGCATGGAAGAGACCGTCGATGGCCAGTTCCAGAAGTACATTGTGGAATCCGGCGCCTACATCCGGAAGGACTTTTTCGGCAAGTATCCCCAACTGTTGAAGCTGGTGGAGCATTTAACTGACGACGAAATCAAAAAACTGCGTCTGGGCGGTCACGACCCGGAAAAAGTGTATGCCGCCTACAAGGCAGCGGTAGAAAACGAAGGCTCTCCCACCGTCATTCTGGCCCGTACCATTAAAGGGTATGGTCTGGGCGAGGCCGGGGAAGGCAAAAACATTACCCACCAGCAGAAGAAATTGAACGAAGAGGAATTGCGGCAGTTTCGGGATCGCTTCGACATTCCCATCCCCGATTCGAAATTGCCCGAGGCGCCCTTTTACCGCCCGGATGAAAAAAGCGAGGAAATTCAGTACCTCAAGGAACGGCGCCATCAGCTGGGTGGGTTTGTCCCGGCCCGCCGCACGCTGAACGAGGCCCTGGAAGTGCCCGCCCTGGAATATCTGAAAGAAATGCTGGAAGGAACCAACCGGGAAGTTTCCACCACCATGGCCATGGTGCGGCTGCTTACCCTGCTGATGAAGCATCCCAACATCGGCAAGCGGATTGTTCCGGTGGTGCCGGACGAGGCCCGGACCTTCGGCATGGAGTCCATGTTTCGCCAGTTTGGGATTTATTCCCACATCGGCCAGCTCTACGAGCCGGTGGACGCCAAAACGTTTCTCTACTACCGCGAAGCGCGCAACGGGCAAATTCTTGAAGAAGGCATTACCGAGGCCGGCGCCATGGCCTCCACCACGGCGGCCGGCACAGCGCATGCCAATTACGGGGTGGATCTCATTCCCTTCTTCCTGTTCTATTCCATGTTTGGTTTCCAGCGGGTTGGCGATTTGATCTGGGCGTTTGGCGACCAGCGTGGTCGTGGTTTTCTGGTTGGAGCAACGGCTGGACGCACCACCTTGATGGGCGAGGGGCTGCAGCACCAGGATGGGCACACTCACCTGCTGGCCAGCACGGTGCCCAACTGCATCTCCTACGATCCGGCCTGGGCCTACGAAATCGCCGTGATTGTGCAGAACGGGCTCTACCGCATGTACACGCGCCGGGAAGACGTGTTTTACTACATTACCGTTTACAACGAAAATTACAGCATGCCGCCCATGCCCCAGGGTGTGGAGGAAGGCATTTTGAAAGGCCTGTACAAATTTTCTGCCCACAAAGCAGACGGCCGCCGGAAAAAGCCCTGGCCCAAAGCGCACATCCTGGCCAGCGGACCCATTCTGCGGGAAGCGCTGCGTGCCCAGCAAATTCTGGCCGATCAGTTCAAGGTGTCGGCCGATGTGTGGAGCGCAACCAGTTTTACACAGTTGCGCCGGGAGGCGCTGATGGCCGAGCGCTGGAACATGCTTCATCCCGACAAGGCACCGCGCAAGCCCTATGTGGTTCAATTGCTGGAAAACGAGCAGGG
>RFHE01000080.1 GCA_003696445.1 Calditrichota bacterium
ACATGCAGGGTATCGCTGCGTTTGAGGACGACCTCCTGAAAAGATTTGCTGTTCTGGAACAGGTGGAGCAATGTGGCCGATAGCGATTCGGTATCGTAGCCGAAATGCTGGGTCAGATTACCCTGGGGGTCCATGTCCACCGCCAGCACCCGAAAACCCTGCTGAGCAAGGTAAGCTGCGGTGTTTACGGTAGTGGTCGTTTTGCCGCAGCCGCCTTTTTGAATGATGAAGGAAACAATCTGGTTCATGGCGCCTCGTCTTTTTTGCAAAAATAATAGCAGGAAGAAGCGGGCTTTTCAAGGTAAAAGTATCCTTGGGGCTTCCTGTGTGTTTCAGTAAAAGTTAGCGGCAAAAATGAAAATTGATTAAAGAGACAGCTCCGGTTTTCCGATGCCAATAAGTGAGGTTACGGTTCAGTACAAACAAAGGCCACTCCAGTGTCTGCCTGCCCTCCAGACTGGAGTGGTTTTTTGTTTTTTCACCTTCTTTTGGCTGCCTCCACCGCTTGCCTTCATAATCTTGAAAAAGTTTGGGGCAGTTGACATACCCCTGTTTTGGTATTTAATTACCGGGCTTGAACGCTTGTTTATTGAAACCGGAGGAGACATGAAACGAACCTATCAGCCTCATAATCGGAAGCGCCGTAACAAGCATGGATTTCGTGCCCGTATGGCCAGTAAGGCCGGCCGAAAAGTGCTGGCCCGACGCCGTGCTAAGGGCCGCAAGCGGCTTACCGTCAGCGATGAGTTCTAAATCGGGCCAATTCCGATTACCACGCGAACGGGTATTAAAGAAAGCCTCAGAGATTCATCGGGTGTTGAAGCAGGGCCGGCGCATTGCCGGCCGAAACATTAACCTGTTTGTGTTCTCTCAACCTCAGCTGGACTCACGATTTGCCGTCATTGTACCCAGGCGCATTGGCCCGGCGGTGCGCCGAAATCGAATGAAACGCCTGCTGAGAGAAATTTACCGGCTGCATCCCGACTGGTTCGAAGGCAAACAGGTGGTGTTTTCAATTAAAAGATTCACCGATAACTATCATCAACTGGAAAAAGAAGTACAGCAACTGGTGAAACGGAGATGAAATATTTGCTCATCTTTCTGGTACGATTTTACCAGATCGCCTTTTCCGGGCTTTTTCCACCCTCCTGTCGGTTTTATCCCACCTGCTCCCAGTACGCGCTGGAAGCATTGCAGGAGCATGGAGCCATTAAGGGAGGCTGGCTGTCCATTAAGCGAATTGCCCGCTGCCATCCCTTTCATCCCGGCGGAGTGGACCCTGTACCGAAACGAAGTAAGCAAGGATAACCATGGACCGAAATACAATCATTGGCATCATTCTCATTGTGTTAATTGTGCTTATTACCCCGTACTACCAGCGGTGGTTGCTTAAAGACAAGATTGCCCAGTACCAGGCCGAACACCGGGCCGATTCGCTGGCCCAGGTCAGCGACACCCTGGCGGACAGTGCGAAGGCAGCGGTCGAAGCGCCCGAACCAGCGCCGGTGCTGGCACCCGCCGAAGAAACAGAGCAGCCTCAACCGCTTCAATCCATTCAGGATTACGCCGAGACCATCGATATTGAAATTGAAAACAACCTGGTCCATGCGGTGCTCAGTAACGAACAGGGCGGTAATCTCAAACGTTGGGAACTGAAACGCTACCAGTACTATTTGGGTGGGTTGGTCAACCTTATCGACGAAAACGGGCTGGATGCCGAATTTACCAACCAGGATGGCCAACCAATCGAACTGGAACATTACCGGCTTTACCCGGAAGGGCAGTTACCGAAAAAAATTGTTCTGGATGAAAACAATCCCACGGCAACCATTTCCTTTTACCTGCCTCTGGGGCAGGGCCGACTGATAAAAACCTTTCGCTTTTACTACAACAAATATTCCTTCGACGTGGTTTTGAAGTTCGAGCGGCTGGGCAATTACGTCATCAACCGGCAGTATTTCTTCAACTGGGAGAACGGAGTTCCAGGAACCGAAGAGAATTTGAAGGAAGACTTCAGTTACGCCAATGCTTATGCGCTGATGGCCGACGAACTGGAGAACCTGCGGATCAGTAAGAAAAAAGAGGAAGAAAAGGAACTGACCGGCCAGGTGAACTGGGCGGCGGTGCGAACCAAATATTTTGTCGCCTCCATTATTCCTGCGCATCCCAAGGATGCCAACGGGGTTACTCTGAAAGGGCGCGGCCTCTCCGCCGACGGCATTCTGGTGAAAAAATACGACACCGAACTGGAGATGCGTTACGATCCTGAGGTGGCGCAGAGTGACACATTTACCGTGTTTCTGGGCCCGCTGGACTACGGGGTGCTCAAATCCTACCACGTAGAGCTGGAGAAGCTGGTGCTGAACAAAGACTGGTACGAGCGCCTGTTCCGCCCGATCAGTCTGATCATCCTGTGGGCCTTCAAGCACCTGCACGACGTGATTCCCAACTATGGCTTCGTGATCATCATTTTCTCTATCCTGATCAAGCTGATTCTGCATCCGCTGACCAAAAAGAGCTACCAGTCCATGAGCGAGATGCAGTTTATTCAGCCCAAGGTGAACGAAATCCGAGAAAAGTACAAGGACGATCCCCAGCGCATGCAGCGAGAGATGATGCGGCTCTACAAGGAGCATGGGATTAATCCCCTCGGGGGGTGTTTGCCCATGCTGTTGCAGATGCCGTTGCTGTTTGCCCTGTTTATTGTTTTTCGTTCCACCATTCAGCTGCGCCACCAGCCGTTTATTCTCTGGATTACCGATCTCTCCGCCCCGGATAAGCTGGCCCTGGGTGTTTCCCTGCCGTTGATCGGCAGCAGCATTCACGTTCTGCCGGTCATCATGGGGATTACCATGATCTGGCAGTCCAAGATGAGCATCACCGATCCCAAGCAGAAATTCATGGCCTACATCATGCCGGCCTTCATGATTTTCATTTTTTACAATCTACCTTCCGGATTGAACCTCTACTACACGCTGTTCAACCTGTTCAGCATGGTTCAAACGCGAATGATCAAGAAAAAGCTGCATCCCGAAGGGCAGCCTGCGGCGGTGGCCGAACAGGCCCGGCCGGCAGCGAAACCTCAGCCGCGCAAGCGGAGTAAACCCAGGCGACGTTAGTCCGTTCCAGACAGCATTGGGTCAGCTATGAACAGAGGGAGCCAGGAGGACACCATTGTGGCCCTGTCCACGCCTCTGGGGCGGGGGGCCATTGCGCTGGTTCGGTTGAGTGGGCCTCGCAGCGGCGAAATTGTAGGCCGCATGATTGGCCGGCCACTGGATCCCAGCCAGGAACGGAAGGCCCTCTTTGCCCGGATTGGCAATGGCCGGGCCGGCGACGACCTTGTCGATCAGGTGGTGGTGACCTACTATTGCCAACCCCGCTCCTACACCGGCGAGGACATGGTGGAGATTGGCTGCCATTGCAATCCCTTGATCATTGATCGGCTCATTCAGCTGGCCGTGGACAACGGGGCGCGACTGGCCCGCCCGGGAGAATTTACCCTGCGTGCCTTTTTGAATCAGAAGCTGGACCTCTCCCAAGCCGAGGCGGTGGCCGAGGTCATTCATGCGCGCACCCGGCAGAGCCTGAACCAGTCCCTGCGCCATCTGGACGGCAAGCTGTCCCGGCGCATTCATCAGATCCGCGACGAGGTGCTGGGCTACCTGGCCCTCATGGAAATCAACCTGGATTTTTCCGATGAGGACATCGAGGCGGTTTCCTACCCGGAGCTGCAGCGGCGCGTGGAGGCGACCCGGGATCAGCTGGAAAATCTGTTAAGCACCTACCACTACGGGCGCCTGTTGCAGGAGGGGATTAAATTGCTGTTGCTGGGCAAGCCCAACGTGGGCAAGTCCTCGCTGTTGAATGCGCTTCTGGGTCAGGAGCGTTCGATAGTCAGCGAGATTCCCGGCACCACCCGGGATTACATCGAGGCCGGGCTGGAGCTGGATGGTCTGTACGTCCAGGCGGTGGACACGGCCGGCGTTCGGCGCACCGGCGATGTGGTGGAGGCCATCGGGGTGCAGCGGACCCTGGAGCAACTGGGGCAGGCGGACGTGGCCCTGGCCCTGTTTTCCGCTGCCGAACCGCCGGACGCGGACGACGAAGCGCTGCTGGAGATTGTCGCCGCCCATCGCCAGGAGGTGCAATTTGTGCTGGTGGC
>RFHE01000395.1 GCA_003696445.1 Calditrichota bacterium
GGTGGACATGACCTTTTGCATGGTTTCCCAGCCCAGGTAGTTTTCCAGGGTGCGCAGGATGAGCGTGGGCTTGGAGTAAGCATTGATGCGATAGGCCAGGGGATGGCCCTCATAGGCCGGTCTGGCCATGGGATCGCGTTTCAGGGGCGAGCGCAGTCCGTCGAACGAGTCGCCGCTGTCGTAGCGAAAGCGTCGTACAATATCCGGGAAAACCACCGGCAGAAAACCGTGAAAGTAGCGCTGGTAGTAGATGCGCGTTAACCCGAGCGTGTCCATGACGCGGGACTGGGAGTAGGTGTTGAATCCCTCGTCCAGCCAGGCGTCCTCAAATTCGTTGTTGCCGACAAGCCCGTACCAGAACTGGTGACCGCATTCATGAATGGTCACGCTTTCCGGGCTGCGGGTTTCCGGTGGAGAGAGCCATCGGGTGCCTCCGGTGAACAGGGTGGGATACTCCATGCCCCCGGCGCCGGAACGATAGGCCGGGTCCACCACGGTCACCTGCGGGTAGGGATAGGGTCCAAACCAGCTGCCGTAATATTTCAAGGCCTGGCGGGTAGCCTGAAAGTAGCGCGCCTTTTTGTCCAGATGATCGGGCATTAACAGAAGGCGAATGGTGACCTCGGGTAGATTGGGTTCGCTAAATTTTTCGGTAAACACCCGGTAGTGTGGGCTGGTGGTCCAGGCAAAATCGTGAACGTCCGTGGCCAGATAGCGATGCGTACTGGTGCCATCCCCGTTGTCGATGACATTCATTTCCTGGCCGGAGGCGCCCACAATCCAGCCGGTAGGCACCGTCAGCCGGACGTCGTAAACGCCGTAGTCAGCGAAAAATTCGGTCTGAATGAACTGATGGCAGTTCCAGGTGCCGTCCGGCTGTAGAACCCCGATTTTGGGAAACCACTGGGCAATAAAGTAATAGTCCCCGCGCACACCGGTCCGTGCAAACGTGCGCGGCACCTTGGATTCCCACCGGATTTTGACCCGAATGGTATCCCCGGGTTGGACCGGCGCGGGAAGGGGGACCCGAATGACCGTCCGGTCGTCGGGGTTCCCATCGTCAGGCTGGATGAAAGTGATGGCAGAGGTCAGGTCCGCCGCCGCCAGACTGTCCTGACCCAACAGCTCCATTTGCTCTACCCGGCAGTAGGCCCAGTCCCCCTCCCGATAGTCACGCAGGTTCAGCCGGCGGCGCGTACTGGTGCGCAAAAACGAACTGCGGTCGTTCAACCAGGCATTGTAGTACAGATGAAACCGAAGTTCCTGGGTGGGATGCGCTGTTTTGTTGATCCAGGTGAGCACTTCGCTGCCCTCAATCAGGTGCTTGTCCACGTCCAGCTTTACGTCCATGGTGTAGTTGGCGATGCGATCGCTCCGTACCGGTTGAACATTCAGAAATTCCCCCGCGAAGGTGGAGAGGTTTACCAGGAGCAGAAGGCCACCGCTCAGGGGAACGAGCCGACGTGCCCAGCGGCCCAGCAAAAAGCCAATGGCAGATTCCACGGAAAACGGACCTCCTCAATTTTGGTGAACAACAGGCAGCAAATTATCGGTGTGCCTGTTTTTTTGCAATAGGGGGACAACTTTTGGTCGGGTTTGTCAGGAACCTGTTGCGCGGGCCGGTCAGGGGCGCCTATTTTGGGGATGTGAGAGCAGGTGAGAAAAAACATCGCCGGCTGGTCGGGCGGCGCTACGAGGATTTTTTGCGTAACGGCATCGGCCTGGAGCTTTCCCCTGAAGAGCAGGTGTGGCGGGCGCTTTTCAGCGACCCCCGCTACCAGGCCAGTCTGGACCGGCGCCGGCGGATTCGCCGCCGGGATGAACAACCCGCCCAGGGCCCACAGGCCCTCTTTCGTTCCCAGACCGCCGCATTGCTGGACATACCGATCCAGGACAACCTGTTTGAATAACCCTCCGGTCTTTCTCTCCATTTCACTTACTCAGCCGCCTGCTGTGCGCTCGACTAATTCCGCATTGTTTCCAACCGAAGCAGAAGGGGCTGTGCCTGGCGAATTGCCTTTCGGATTAGAGAGGAACCGGAATCGGTTATGAGGTAGAGAGGGGGGTTGTCGAAAGCCCGGCTGGTTCTTCCCGCGGGTAATCGGGCTGGCCGGCCGGCCGGGATTGCAGGTAGCGCTGCAGGGCCAGGGCTGCCTGAAGGCCGCTGATGGCCGCACTTTCGATGGTCTGGGGCAGGCCGGTCTGCGTCCAGTCCCCGGCCAGAAATACCCCGGGAAGGGGTGTGGCGGCCCCTGGACGGAGACGAACAAAAGCCGGGCTTTGCAGCAAGGTGGCTCGCCGTTCCTTAACCACCCGAATGCCTGCAATGTCGGCCGGTGAAATGTGTTCGGCGGGGAGCCTGCGCAGCAGCTGAATCAGGTGTGCCTCGAGCTGCTCTGCGGGCCGTTCGGCCAGCTGAAACGCGGCGCTGCTAACCAGCGAATAGCCAAACAGCCCTTCCGGTGCCGAGTCCCGGGGCAGTGGCAGCAGCCAGTGGAAGGGGCCCTCCACCAACGCCAGGGGCAGCGGAACGTTTAGCGGGCGATTCAGCCAGACATTTACCGTGACGATGGGCGAAGTTGCCGTTCGGGCAAGCGTTGCCAGGCCGGGTAGCCTCTCCTCCAGCAGCGCAGCTGCTTCCCTTGGCGGCAGGGCCACCACCACCGCATCGGCAGACAGCCGGTGGCCGTTCCGCAACGCCACTGTACAGGCACCCTGCTCGCAGCTGGTCAGCCTGACCGCCCGGCTATTGAGCAGCAGCGTGGCCCCGCGTTGTCGGGCGAAGCGCAAAAACGGGTGAACCAGGAGGTCGCTGAGCATGACCCGGGGAAAGCCCAGACCGCTGGCACGACAGGATTTGAGAAGGCCTTCCCGGAGCACATTGAGGAAAAGCGCGGCGCTGGCGTCGCCCGGCGGCGTGTTAAGGGCGCTAAGCGTGATGGGCTTCCACACCCATTGGGCCAGTTGGGGCGTCTGGCCGGCCCGATGCAGCCACTGCGAAACGGTAAGTTCCCTTTCCAGAGGGGCCTTTTTACCGCTCAGCCAGGAGGCCAGTCCCAGCAGGCGAGCCCGCGAGCCGAGCGAAAGGCCCCGGCCGAGCATCAGGGGAAGCATCAAATGGAAAGGGGGCGGCAGAGATAAGGCTTTGAGCTGCCAGAGCTGCTGGTCGGGCAATAAAAAATGAACCCGAAGGCCGGGCTGGTAATGCACCTTGCCGGCGGTGCCCAGTTTTTCCAGCAGGGTCCGGGTGTGGGTGTAACCGGCCAATAGCAGGTGTTGGCCGCTGTCCACAGTAAACGGGCTGCCCGGGAGGGCAAAACTGCGCGTACGCCCCCCGGGCGTGCGGTTTTTTTCGATGAGAAAAACCTGACAGCCCTGTTCCAGGCAGGCGACAGCTGCAGCCATGCCGGCCACACCGGCTCCGATGATGGCCACCCGGGGCTTCAATCCTACCTCCAGACGTTGTTCAAAACCGTTTTTAGCGTAATCCCCAGTTTGGCCGGCGTGGACACCCGTACCACCTGATCCAGCACGCGATAGTGCTTCTCCTGAATGGTCTGAAGCAGGTGGAAATACACGTTTTTCATGATCTCGGAAACCATCATGTTTCGCCGTTCAGAAGCAGGCAGGTTTTCCTCGGCCAGCTGGTAAAAGCGATGGGCCCGGCGCGCCTGGTATTCCATCAGCGGAAAAAATTGGGGGGAATACCGTTGCGCCAGCAGGTCCTGCTCGTTCACGCCAAAGGTTTCCAGGTCTTCCGAAGGAATGTAAATGCGGCCCATGCGGGCATCGCTGCCCACATCCCGAATGATGTTGGTCAGCTGGAGGGCAATCCCCAGATTCTTGGCATATTCGCGAATGACCGGATCCCGGTAACCGAAAATTTGAATGCACATTAACCCCACGGTAGAGGCCACCCGATAGCAATACAGCTTGAGCTCGTCGAAGGTTCGGTATTTGAGCTGAAACAGGTCCATGCGCATGCCATTGATCAGCTCCAGAAAGTAATCCAGAGGGATGTGGAACCGCTCGGCAATCTGCCGGATGGTGGAAAAAGAGTTAGAGACACTGCGATTGAAGCTGCGTTTCAGTTCCTGTTCCCAGCGGCTCAGCCTGTGGACCTTTTCTTCCAGTGGGGCCGGGGCATCCACAATATCGTCGGTGAGCCGGCAGAACGAGTACAGGGTAAAGATAGCCTCCCGCTTCTCGCGGGGGAGAAAGAAAAAAGAGAACAGAAAGCTGCTTCCACTGCGCAGGGTAACAGTGGGACTCAACACATCAAGCTGAGTGCTCATCAATCCTCCCGGTTAAGCATTGGGCGGCAATCCAGAGCCAATCGGACAGAGAGAGCCGTATTTTTTGATGGAATATATCGTATCGATGTTTCTCAATGCAATGGAGAATCCTTTCCCCCCCGGCCAGCGTGGCCCGGATTTCCCAGCGCAATCGCCCCCGAAGCGAGCTGAGCAGGGGGCGTCCGGATTGGAAGAGGTCGCGGGTAAAAGCAATGCATTCGGCCATCATGTGGCGAAAGGCGTTGCTGACCTGGCCGGAGTGGAGGTGCGCCTCGGTGATCTGATGTTTGTTCATGAGCTGGCGGGGCAGGTAAATCCGGCCGATGGCCAGGTCCTCGGCCATATCCTGCCAGAAGTTGGTCAGCTGCAGGGCCGAGCAGATGGCATCCGAGTACGGGAACAGGTGCTCCCGGCGGTAGCCGCTGAGCCAGAGGACGATACGCCCCACAGGATTGGCCGAGTAGGTACAATAGTGGAGCAGGTCCTCCCAGGTGTCGAAAGGCCGGCCTTCCAGATCCATCTGAAAAGCCTGGAGCAGGTTTTCCAGCCAGACAACCGGCAACTGAAACTGGTGAACGGTGTGGCTTAAAGCCAGCAGGATGGGGTGGTCAGCGGGTTGGGTCAGCGCGCGGCGAAACGAGTCCCGCCAATCGAGCAGGGCAGCCAAATTGCGCTGCCGATCGGCCAGATCATCGGCATGACGGGCAAAGGCATACACCGCGGCAATATGCGGCCGAAGCCTGGCCGGGAGCAACCAGGAGGCAACCGGAAAATTTTCGTAGTGGCCGCGGGCAACTCGCAAGCAATGTTCGTAGGCTCCGGCAAGCCGATCGTCCGGCACTTCCTGGGCTACAGTGATGGTCATGGATTTCATCGTGCGTACCACCTCAACGTTACGCTTGCAATCTAATCGGGGCGCTTGCATTTCCACAAACAGTATTTTCGACGCTACAGGAGGCTTGCAAACCGGGGCCCGCGTCTTTAATATTGATTAGAAAACAACAGTGGAGGGAAGCGAATGAGCTTTGGAGAATACCGAGTCGGGACGTCCGGTTTCAGCTACCAGGACTGGCGAGGGGTGTTTTATCCGGAAGATCTACCCACTGGAAAAATGCTCGACTATTACGCCCAGTATTTCAATACGGTGGAGGTCAATTCCACCTATTACCGAATCCCAAACCGGGCGGTGTTCTATCACCTGTCCCGGAAAACCCCACCGGACTTCGACTTCATGGTCAAGACTCACCAGGAGACCACCCACCAGCGCCAGAACCCCGAACAGGCCATGCAGGCACTCATCGAAGCGGTTCAGCCTTTAGTGGAAGCAGGCAAATTCTCCGGATTCCTGGCCCAGTTCCCCTATTCATTTAAGAATACACCGGAGAATCGTGATTATCTGAAACAGACCCGCGAGCTGGCCGGCGATTACCCACTCTTTGTTGAATTCAGGAACTGGACCTGGAATCGCCAGGAAGTATTCCAGTTTTTGCGGGAGAACAATCTGGGTTATGTCAATGTGGATCAGCCGCGCCTGCGTGGATTATTGCCTCCCCAGAGTGTGTTAACCACCGATGCCGGCTATGTGCGCTTCCATGGTCGCAACAAGCAGGAATGGTGGCAAGGTACCAACGAAACCCGCTACAATTACCTCTACACGGAAGAAGAATTGAAGGAATGGCTGGGACGGATTGCCACCCTGCTCAAACAGAGCAAACGGACCCACATTTTCTTCAACAACCATCCCCAAGGCAAAGCCGTGAAGAATGCGCTACAGCTAAAAGCGTTATTGGAAAGCCACCTCCCTTTGTTCGAAACCCCGGCCTGAATTTTTTTCAAACCCTCGGTCAGGTCGTCAAAATTGGTTTGTCAAATTGAACGACGGTAGCCGGCGAGCTGCTGGGAAAGTGAAATTAAAGCAAGAAAAAAGAAATTTCTAACTTATTAAAAATCAGTGGGTTAAAAAGAGTGATGAAACGGGCTTTTGGCACGCAGTTTGTATTGAATGCAGGCAGAAAAATGAGTCAAACTAAAAAGAAAGGAGGTGTGAGCTATGGCACTGGTTCCTTGGACTCCGATGCGTGAATTGCAGAACATTCAGGAGGAAATGAACCGGTTGATGGAACGGTTCTTCGGTCCCAGCTTGGTGGAAACTACCGGCGAGTTGACCTTCACTGGCAACTGGTATCCGATGGTGGATGTGACCGAAACCAAGGATGAGCTGATTGTAACGGCCGAACTGCCTGGGATGAAGAAGGAGGACATTCACATCAGCTATCGGGATGGCCTGCTGACCATCGAAGGGGAACGCAAGCAGGAGTTTGAGGAAAAGGATGTGAACTTCCATCGGGTCGAACGTCGTTATGGCCGATTCTCCCGGACCTTCCAGCTGCCAGTGCCGATTAATGAGAACAAAATCAATGCGGTTTACAAGGATGGTGTTCTGACCATCCATCTCCCCAAGGCCGAGGAAGCCAAGGCCAAGGAGATTCCGGTTAAAACGTCCTGATTTTTCTCCCAAGCACCTCCTTGGGACGGCAGGCAATGGCCTGCCGTTTTTTTTTTTGTGCATGAAAACCGGGCCGCATCAGTCCCTGGGCAAGGCGGCATTTTTACGGGGGCTCGCACTGCTTCAGCGGCCACCATTTTTGCGCCCTGCCGGCAACGCGTTTCTGCAACCCGATCCCCGGGTGTATTGCTTTCTTTCTACAATTTTCTCTCCAGATGAATCGAATTGCGTTCGGAAAATTCGGCAAAAATCTCGGTCTGAATGGCAGGACTCCCCTATTACGATTCTGCAGGGCCGAAATAGCTTTGTTCGCAATCCAGGAATGATTTCTTTTCTAAGTTATTTAAAAACAACGAGCTGTAAGCTGTTTTTGTTGTCAAGGGAGTGCTGGCACGGTGATTGTAAAACCCTGAGTAAACGGTTGAGGAAAAACGTTAAACAAACATCAGATTGAAAGGAGGGTAAAACAATGGCTACGGTAACCTGGACTCCTGGTCGAGAACTCGCCCGGTTGCAGGAAGAAATGAACCGGCTTTTAAGTCAGTTTTTTGGTCCCGGTACCCGGCGGGAAGAGGGGGAGGAAGTCAGTACGGAAGTGTGGTATCCGCCGGTGGACATCAAGGAGACGCGGGACGAATTTGTCCTGTTTGCTGAATTGCCCGGCGTAAACAAGAACGACATTAAAATTACCTACAAGAACGGCCTGCTGATTCTGGAAGGGACCCGTAAATTCGAAGAAGACAAGAATGCTCGTTATCACCGGGTGGAGCGCAATTACGGGCGCTTTTTCCGCAGCTTTCAACTGCCGGCGGAAATCCAGAGCGATAAAATTCAAGCCCGGTTCCGGGATGGTGTTCTGGAAGTGCATCTGCCTAAATTAGAAGAAGAAAAAGAAAAGGAAATCCAGATTTCGGTAGGCTGACAGACGGTGATGCCTTCTCAGCTGGAAGGAAAAAGCGGGCTGATTGGGCCCGCTTTTTTATTTGGATGGCAGACAAAAATTCACTAAAATTGATTTCCAGACAGGCCGCAACAATTTCATCAATTGCGAGAACCCGATCGATGACGCTGGAACAGATTCTGGATCTTTTGCGCAGCCGCCCCGAATTTGCCGCCAACATTACTCACTGGGAGGAGATTGAACCCCGTCCTGCCCGATGGGCGGCGTTTCCTGCTCAGGTCCATCCCCGGTTGAGGGACGCCCTCAAGCAAAAGGGCATTCAGCAGCTCTATTCCCACCAGGCGGAAGCGTTTCAGGCGGTGGCGGAAGGCAAAAATGTGGTGGTCGTAACCCCCACAGCCTCGGGAAAAACGCTGGCTTACAATCTGCCCGTGCTCAACCAGATTCTTCGCGACCCGGAAAGCCGGGCCCTGTATCTGTTTCCGACCAAAGCGCTCTCCCAGGACCAATTGGCCGAATTGCACCAGCTGATTGAATTGATGGAAGCCGACATTCGCACCTACACCTTCGACGGAGATACGCCGGTGGCAGCGCGCAAAGCCATTCGCCTGTCCGGGCATGTGGTCATTACCAATCCGGACATGCTGCACCAGGGTATTTTGCCGCACCACACCATTTGGCTCAAGCTGTTCGAGAACCTGAAGTTTGTGGTCATCGACGAGATTCACCATTACCGGGGGGTGTTTGGCAGTCACCTGGCCAATTTAATTCGCCGGCTGCGGCGCATCTGCACCTTTTACGGCAGTAACCCGCAGTTTGTCTGCTGCTCGGCCACTATCGCCAATCCGGATCAGCTGGCGCAGGAACTGATCGGCGCACCGGTCACATTAATCGATCGTAACGGCGCGCCCCGGGGGCGCAAACATTTTGTGTTCTACAATCCGCCGGTGGTGAATCGCCAACTGGGCATCCGGCGCTCGGTTGTCAACGAAGTCAGCCGCCTGTCCAGGCTCTTCCTGGAAGCGCGGGTTCAATCAATTGTATTCGCCCGGAGCCGGGTCCGGGTGGAAATTTTAACCCGCTACCTGCGGGAGCAGGCCACCCGGCTGCACATTCGCAGGGATCAGGTACGAGGCTATCGCGGCGGCTATCTGCCCCTGGAACGCAGGGCCATTGAACGCGGACTGAAACGCGGCGAAATCCTCAGCGTCGTCAGTACCAATGCCCTGGAGCTGGGCATCGACATCGGCCAGCTGGATGTGGCCATTCTGGCCGGTTTCCCCGGTTCTATCGCTTCCACCTGGCAGCAGGCCGGGCGAGCAGGGCGGCGTAGCACCACCTCCCTGGCACTGCTGGTGGCCAGTAGCGCCCCCCTGGACCAGTTTATCATCAACCACCCGGAGTACTTTTTCCAGAGGTCGCCCGA
>RFHE01000081.1 GCA_003696445.1 Calditrichota bacterium
CGTCGTGCTTTGCTTCTGGGGATGCCTCCCTCAGAGGCTGTTCATAAAGTCATGATTGTTCTACGTCTAATCAAATCACTTTCTCGCTGGCACCAGGCGCGAATCAACTCGCCCCCTACCCCACTCTGTTGGCAATGTAGAGCCCCGCGAGAAAAATGTTCTTCGGCCCATTACCCCTGAACGAACTATTGGCACCAACACACCGCTTGCGACTTGCTGGTTAACCCGGGGCCAGCCGTTCTCACGTTTTGCGCAGGAGCAACACGCCGTGTTTTTCCATCCCGTTCAAATAGAGAAAGGCTTTTTTAGTGGGGAAAGCTGCGGAGACGTGAATGACCCGCACCACTTTTTCTACTCCGGCATTGGGCAGCAGCTCTCGGGTGACGCTGGGGGCGTTTTTCAGGAAATCCTCATTGAAAAACGTGGCTGGATGGTGCTTTTGTACCGGCATGAAGGGAATGTTGACGTCGCGGATTTCCGAGTAGAAATGGGTGCCGTAGGAGAGGTCGGTGGTGAGGACATCGTCTCCATATTCCACCAGGCCCATGATTTCGGAAATTTCGCTGAAGCGTACCGGAACGCCCAGCTCGGGGTTTTTGCTTCCGGTGCGGCCGGGCAAAATAGCAATGATGCCCTTCTCGCACAGGCGGGGATGATGGACAATCCGCCCGATGGCACGGGCCACCGCCTGCTTGTCGGGAAATTCTTTGTAGGCCCGGGAATCCACGTACAGCAGGTACTCACTGCCCTGTCGGGACTTACCGTTGGTAAGGCACTGGCGATTTTCAATAATCACATCCCGGCGCTGGTAGCGGGGAATTTTGACATGCTGCAGGGCTTCGGAATAAAGCTGGGCTCGAGCCTGGAGAATGTAAAAGTACAACTGTCCGTGTTCATCCACGTTGATGGCAAATTCGATATCCACCGGGTGCTCGAAGGCATCCTCCAGGGCTCGCAAAATGGCCCGAAATTCAACCGGGAAGTTGTAGCCTTTGTAACGAGTTTGGGTTTGCAACAGGGTGTGGAAGTCGGTAATCAGATTGTCCGAGAGGCGCTGCTCGGGGGTTCCTTCGAACTCGATTTCGAACTGGCTGCTCAGAGGACGCAGGTAGTTGTCCTTGATGACGGAAAGGAATGGATTGACCAGGTCATAGAATTTGGGCGAATAGCGGGCCGCCCAGGCGATGGGCACGTGCACAATTTCGTTGCGCTCCAGGTCCAGGCAATCCATGGTGCTCTGGGTCATTTTTTGGATGCGATAGGGATTGTGTTCCGGAAAGAACCCGGGCAGGGAGAGGGAGGCTTCGTAGGCGCGGTTGCGTTCTACGGCTCGGGTTCCCAGCCCTACCACCAGGCGCACCAGGCCATCCTCCTGTTTCATGCGCGGGGAGAGGATGTAGATGAGGTTGCGGCTGAAGCCCACCCCGGCCAGGATGGGGGCAAACAGGCGCCGCCGCTGCACCTTTCCGGTCTGCGGATCGGGGTACTCCACGGTAAACTTTCGGCCGATGACTTTTTGAATCAACACGCCCATCTGTTCGTCTCGGCGCAGAAAGCCGGTTTTGCGCCGATACACAATGGCATCCGGTTTGAAAACACTGAGCCAGGTCTTCTTCAGGGCCTGCACCAGCGCCTCCAGGCGCTGCTCGTCGCTGCCCTCGTTGGCCAGAAAGTAGCTGTCGTACTTGCCGGCAAAGGAGGCATCCGGATTGTCCTCCAGCTTGGAGGAAGACCGCACAATGATGGGCCGGTGGATTTCCTTCAAAATGTCGCGCAGGCTGTCCAAAATGGATGGCGGCAGGCTGGCGGCCATGAAGGCGGTTTCCAGCTCTTCCTGAACGGCCACAATGGTTTCGTAGGGCTCGTATTTCAGTTTTCGGTACTTGCCCAGCGTTTCTTCGTGGTAGTGCAAAAATTCCAGCAGTAGGTTAGAGCCCAAGTAGTAGGACTGCGGTTTTTTGATCGGAAGGCTCATGCCGTATTTGCGCCGAATGCGGGCGTTACTGAGCACGGCATAGGCAGTTTCCATCCCGATGGCCTTGAAGCCGATGGTACCGTGCCCGTACTTGCGCAACACCATGGCCAGCAACTGGTCGATGGTTTTGTAGCGGAGCAGGGTGCGGTGGAGGTTGGTGAAACGGAGTCGCCGATCGCCCACCAGCAAATCCAGGAGCAGCCTTTTGAGCAGCGCCCGGTGCTCCGGATCACTGGTATCCAGCCCGTAGGAGGCCATCTTCTCCAACAACTGCTGCTTCAAAAAACGCAGCGACCGGTCCCGATTGGCTTCAATAACCTGCCCGATTTCACGGTAAAGTCGGCGGGTGGAAATTTTTTGTTTGAAATAGCTGACGATCGCATGCATAACAATCAGGGCCACCGCGTGGCTGATTCTTAGGGCCACGGCGTGGCATATCCTTTGGCTACCATCAAATCGTTGACGTTGATGTACCGGCCGTCCTGTTCAAGCCACACTTCGCCCAAGTAGCGGCCGTATTTACCTTTCCGATCCTTGAGGGTTTGCAGCAGCACCGGCTGGTTTAAAATTAAGTCACGTAAAAAGTCCCTGGCCGCTAGCCCGGCACTGCGCTCGGGACCGCGAATTTCCGGGGCGTCGATCCGCGCCAGGCGAATTTTTTCCCGCTTGATCTCCACGTAAAAACCCAGATCAATCTGCACCCAAATGGTATCCCCGTCGTACACCCGGGTAACCACCGCCCGATAGTGATACAATTTGCCCTGATGCATGGCTCCCTCTCTCCTTTCTCTCTTA
>RFHE01000082.1 GCA_003696445.1 Calditrichota bacterium
GACCCCCAGCTACCGGCCGCCATCCGGTACTTGGCCGGGCCGGGATGGGGCGGCAGCTCGCTCCAGGTGATGCTGGTGGGGTCGGCCGGGTCAATGACCCCCAGGTAGCTCTTTGGGTTCATCACGAACTGAAGGCCGGAGACTTTGACCCCGTCGGCGTAAACGATTGAATCCCCTACGATGCCGCCGGCATGACCAAACACACCGGCACCGATGATGGGTGTGGCTTGTTGCCAGCTGTCCAGCGCGGGATTGTACACTTGCACATTTTTCACGTTGCGGCTCTGGGACCAGCCGCTGATCAGGTAAATCAGGCTGTCCCGCCAGACCAGGGCGACCTGGTCGTCCACTGGCGTGGGAATGGGCTGTCCGGTGGTCCACTGTCCGGTGGCGGGATCGTAAATATCCACCCGCTCGGAGGTGATTTCTCCGCCGGTGGCCAGCACCCGGTAACCGCCGAACAGGTAAATTTTACCCCGAAAGCCCACCGCCGCCGCGGCAATGCGTCCCTGCGGACCGGGCACATCCGGCAACGCCTGCCATTGACCGGTGCCCAGGTTGAGCCGATAGGCATGCCGGGTGATGCCGGAAAAAATTTTGCTGGTGTCGATGCCCATCATGCTGAACAGGTAGGTGCTGTCTCCCAGTTGCAGGGAGGCCACGGCGTTGTTGCTCAGCTTCTCCGGAAGCGGCGTGCTTTCTCCCCAGCTGCCGGCCAGCTGGGCGGCGCTCTGCTGAGAGACGCTCGTCCCCAGCCAGAACAGGAAAATCAGGGCGGTCAATTTTTTCATGGGAGCAATTCCCCCCGGTTTAAGGGCAGCACCGATTGCGCTGCAGGCTCCGCTAAACAGGCCCTACCGCCTGAGATGACAGAACCCTTGCGCAGACCGGTGCCGGCGGTTATTTGCTGTGCTTTTCCTGAGCTTCGCGAGCCGCTTCCTGCAGTTCTTTCCAGCTTTTGAACGCCCGGCGCACGTGGGGAATGGTAATGGAGCCTCCCACCACCATCCCGATGGCCATGGTTTCTTCGAATTCCGCTTCGGTTACCCCTTCCTGAAAGCAGCGCACGATGTGGTAGTTTATGCAATCGTCGCAGCGCAACACCAGGCTGGCCACCAGGCCGAGCAACTCCTTGGTTTTCACCGGCAGGGCTCCCGGCTGGTAGCTCTGATGATCCAGGCTAAAGAAGCGTTTGATTTGCAGGTTTCGGGTTCCCAGCACCAGTTCGTTGAGCCGGGCCCGTTCCTGCCAGAATTTCTGAATGTCCCCTTTCAGGGGGAGTTCCTCGTGGCTGTGTTCTTTCGCGCTCATAACGGATGTTCCAATTTGGTGTAGTTTTTTTCCAGTTAAACCATTGAATGCCGGCCGGTAGAGCAAAAAAGAACGCCACCCGACCGGCAGGGAAGGGAGTTTAGCAACCTGCACCGGGATAGGCAACACCCATTCCCGGTACCTGCAGGGTTCGTTTGCCCGGAATACTCTGTTTAGTGCCCGCCTCCGGCCATTACGTGGAAGGCATGGAGCAATCCGGGAAACAGCGCCTGCAAGCTTTCCAGGGCCCCTTTGCTACTGCCGGGCAGGTTGATGATCAGGCACTGGCCGCGCAGCCCGGCTACTTCCCGGGAGAGCATGGCATAGGGCGTTCGCTCCTTGCCGTAGCGGCGGATGGCCTCGGCGATGCCGGGCACTTCCCTGTCGATCACCTGGCGGGTGGCTTCGGGCGTCAGGTCGTAGGGACCCAGACCGGTACCGCCGCTGGTGAAAATCAGGTCCAGTTTCTGGCGGTCGGCCCAATCCTCCAGATGCTGGACAATGGCCTCGGTCTGATCCGGAACCACCGCCTGCTGGACCACTTGCACACCCCGGTCTTCCAGGAATTGCCGGACCACCGGACCGGATCTGTCGGTGCGGGTGCCCTGAGCGGTGGAGGTGGAAACCACCAGCACGCCGGCCCGAATGGGCCGATCCGGTCGCTGGGCAAAATCGCTTTTGCCCCCTCGCTTTTCAACCAGTTCAATCTCGCCGATGCGTAACTGCTGGTCGATGGGTTTCAGCATGTCGTAGGCATTGAGCAGGGCGGCGCTGGCTGCGGTGAGGGCTTCCATTTCCACGCCGGTCCGCCAGATGGCTTTTACCTCGGCCTGTACCAGCAGACTTTCGGCTTCTGGTTCGACGGAAACTTCCACCCAGTCCAGAGGAATGGGATGGCAGAACACCAGCCATTCGGCGGTGCGCTTGGCGGCGCTGATGCCGGCCGCCCGCGCAACCTGGAGGACATCCCCCTTGGGAACCTGCCCGTTTTTTACCCGCTGGATGGTTTCCGGCGAGGCATACAACCGTCCCTGCGCCCGGGCATAGCGGAGGGTGATGTTCTTCGGGCTGACATCGATCATGGTGACTCACCCTTTTGTTGGTCAATGAATTTTTTCAGATAAGCTTCTCCCCGCTCCAGGAGGATGCCGGCCAGCAGGGCCAGGGTCAGGTTTCGGGTGAAAAACGAAACCCCGCCCACCACCAGGGCCACCACCACCGGGAAGCGACCCCGAAGGCGCTGGAGCAGGCTCATCATTCGCCAGCTATCGGCCAGCAACATGGCAGCCAGTATGGGCACGGGAATAAAAAATAAGAAGGAAGAAAGGGGTTCGGCGAGGGCCAGCAATACAAACACTGAACCCAGAATGATGGTGGTGCCGCCGGTTTTTCCGCCAAACTGGGCATGGGCCCCGATGCCGCCGGCTCCGTGGCAGATGGGAAAGCCCCCCAGCAGGCCAATGGCCAGGTTGCTCAAGCCGATTGAGCCGGCCAACCGCCTGGGGGTTACCCGCTGCGCCCGCTCCGGCCAGAAGCTGTGGCAGGCGTCGGCAGCCGCGTAAACGGCGTTTCCCAGCGTCAGGGGAAGCTGCGGAATAATCAGGTAAACGACTGCGTTGAGCAAAAATCCCCACTCCGGCATGGTGAGCTTTACCGGACTGCCCCGGTACAATTCCCAATGCACCGGTAAATGCAGGGCCAGGCTGAGTGCCAGTCCGCCGGCGATAAGCAGCAACACCAGTGGGAATCGCTTCTGGAATTGAAAGAACCAGAGCAAAACGACCAGCAGGGCCACCAGGAGGAGGTTGGCCAGGGGCTGGGACAGGAGAGGCAGGGTCTGTTGCAGGGCCTCCCGGGCCCCGTTGAGCAAAAAGCCTTTTTCGCTGACCAGACGCAGTGCCTTGGCCGCCAGCAACAGACCAATGCCCAGCTGAATACCGCGTACCAGCGGCTGGGTAAAAAGGCGCTGAAGCCGGTCAATCATTCCGGTGGAGGCCAGAAGAATGAACAACACCCCGTACAAAAATGCGGTGGTGGAGAGTTGCTGCCAGCTGAAGCCCAGGCTGATGGCCAGAACCGCCATGGCCTTTAGCGGCTGCACGGAAACCGGAATGCGGTAGAAATAACCGGTGGCCAGGTAAACCAGGCCCCAGAGAAAGAGGATGCGTTCGACGGGAAAGCCATTGTAAACGATGAGGGCAAAGGCCAGCGGCAGGGTGGTGCCCAGGTCGCCCACCGCCCCGGACCACTCGGAAAGGCCGAACCGCAGCGAAGGCTTCACCTTTGTTGGGGGCGTGGCCAGTTCGGTCAGATTCTCGCGCATGGTTCGCCTTTTTTTTCTCGCAAAGGGCAAAATATAGGGGCTGGCGGCACGCACTCCAACCGGGGCGAAAATTCACCGGGCTGAACCGGGAGCGCGTGCCCGGCGAACCACCGGCCGGCGCACCGGGCGGCCTGGGAAAAGCGGCCAGGACAGCGCAGGGGCTAACCGCTCTGTGATGCAATCCGACGGATCAGGCGCTTGTGTTGAGGGTAGGGGTAGATGTGGATGATTTCGCCCTGCCGGATGCGCTCCTGCATGTTGCGCCAGAACGCCACCGAATAGAGGTCCTGGTGGTGGGCTTCGAAGGCCTGGCGCAGGTCCGGGGGCAGGCCCAGGAAGCGCCGGATTTCCTCGGGGAAAAAGTCGTTTTCGCCCACGGTAAACAGCGGTTCGTCGGAGAGCTCGTCCTCGAAGCTGAGCGCCCGTGGCATCTCGCGAAAATGGCATTCGGTGAGCAGGGTCAACTCGTCGTAGTCGTAAAACACCACCCGCCCGTGCCGGGTGACGCCGAAGTTTTTCAGCAGCATGTCCCCGGGAAAGATGTTGGTGCCGGCCAGATCCTTGATGGCCTGCCCGAAATCGACAATGGCCGCGCGGGCCGCTTCCGGCTCGGCCTCGTTCACGTAAATGTTTAGGGGGGTCAACCGCCGTTCGATGTAAGCATGGTGGATGATGACGGCATCGTCCCGGATCTCCACGGTATTAGCGGCCACGCTGGCCAGCTCCGCCAGCAGCGGCTCGCTGAAGCGATCCCGTTCGAATTTAAGGTGTTCGAATTCCTGGGCATCCACCAGCCGGCCGGCCCGGTCGTGCTTGAACACTAGGTGGTATTTGGCCATCACGCTCTGCCGGGTGGTCTTTTTGGGATAGTCGAAGGTGTCCTTGATGACTTTGAAGACAATGTCGTAGCCAGGCAGGGTAAACACTTCCATCACCATGCCTCGGGCGCCGGGAGCGATTTCGAAGCGGTCGTCGGTGGTGCTGAGGTGGCGCATCAAATCCCGGTAGAATTCGGTTTTGCCGTGTTTGTTGTAGCCCAGGGAGATGTACAATTCGGCCAGACGCTTGCGGGGCAGGATGGATTTGAGAAAGCGCACCAGGTCGTAAGGTCGCTGGGCATCCACATGGAAGTAGGAATGGGCAAAACTGAACAGGATGCTCACTTCGTCCTCGTCCATCAGCACGGCGTCCACCACAATGCCATCCCGGGTATGGAGCAGGGCCAGCACCAGGGGCATGACGTGAGCCCCGCTGAACATGCGCCCCACCAGGTAGGCCCCTTTGCCGCGGTAAAAGACCGAACGGACCGTTTCGATGCGGTCCAGCACTTTTAAAGCCGCTTCCTGACGCAGTTTATTGCGAATTTCCTCAGCGGCCAGGGATACATCCCGGTCGAAATTTTTAAACATCTCGATGGGAAAGGCATCCAACAGAATGGCCTGGAGTTGCTGTTCGATTTGCTCTGCCCGCCCGTAAGTCCGGTAAACCGGCTCGCGGGCCGGGGTGGGTGGGGTTTCGAAATCGGTATCGACAAACTCGATTTGAGGGTCCAGGCCTACCGTGCTGAAAATCCGTCGGGTCACCGAGTTAAAAAACGTTTCGGCCAGCTCCCAGTCCTCGCGCTGGGCAATAAGACCGGAATAAACCGCCTTCATGCTGGCCCAGACGATTTTCTCCCGCAGGCGCGACTCCAGAAGCTCGCGGATGTCCCGTTCCACGGTATCCACCACTTTGCGGTACAGGTCCAACCGGCGTGCGGCATCGGCTTGCATCTGGTGCCAGTCCCGGTTCAAAAAATGTTTTTCCGCCCGCCGGGTAATGGACTTGAATTGGCTCTGGAACAGGCAAAAAGCCTCAAAAATCAGCTTGGAACCCAGATTGGCCAGCCGGCTGTCGGTTAAATGGGCATAGGCGCTTTCCATGGTCGCTGCCGCTGCTGTGGTAGTGTCCGCTTCGTTTAATGGTTAATCTACAGCATCGGCCGGGGGATTAAAAACTAAATTTCGTCCAGCCGATAACCACCGAGCTGGGCGGGGATTTGCCGGTACTTTAAAAATATGAATTTTGAATCGCTCCCGGCGCCGTTGTATTATTGGCTACCGGACTGAAAGCATCATTCGGTTGGGAGACTACCAGCCGTGTGAAGAAAGCACGTTAACAACCTGATCTGTTGGGGGCAACGGCGATGGCAAAAAGTGGAAAAGCAGAACCAGACATTCACCAGTCGATCCATTTGCCGGTAAAGGGAGAAGAAAAATTTCTGGGGGCGGTGGCTCACCTGGCGTTGTTTTTTCTACCAGTGCTGGTGCCGCTGGCCATTTACTTGCTTGAGCGTAACAAGGCGGACTTTTCCGAGTTTATTTTGTTTCAGGCCAAGCAGGCGGTGCTTTACCAGATTCTGGCCCTGGTGGCCTTCGGCGAAATCGGGTTGCTCCTGTGGCTGGGCAGCCGCTGGCTGGTGGGCGATTTTTTTACCCCGGCTTTTTTGGGCCTGCTCCTGCTCGCCCTGGGCTATGCCCTGTTTGCCGCCTGGCAGTGCATGCAGGGCAGGGATTTTCACTATTTCTGGCTGGGAGATTTGATCCGGGAGCTCCGCCTGTAACCCGGCACGTGCCTGGTAAGGAAAGCGCGCCGGACTGAGTTTGCCGGCAAAAACTCTGGCTTCACTGTAATGGAAAACATGATAGGTATGGAAAAAAACAGGCGAGTACTTTCCGGCGACATTACCCGACACGTGCTGGACAATGGGTTGGTGGTCCTGGTGCTACCGGGCAACACGGTCCCCGTAGTGGCTGTGGACGTTTGGTACAAGGTAGGTTCCAAGGACGAGCAGCCAGGCAAAAGCGGGTTCGCCCATCTGTTCGAGCACATGATGTTCGAGGGCTCGGAGAATGTGGGCAAAGGCGAGCATATGAAGCTCATTTCTGAGGTTGGCGGCTGGATGAATGCGTCCACGGGCAAGGACCGGACCAATTACTTCGAAGTGGTTCCGTCCAATCAGTTGGCCCTGGCCCTCTGGCTGGAAGCGGACCGAATGCGCTCGTTGAAGGTAACTCGGGAGAACTTTGAGAACCAGCGGGATACGGTTAAAGAAGAGCGCCGCATGCGGGTCGATAATGCACCGTATGCGCCGGTGTTTTACGAAATACTGGACGAGCTGGCCTTTCAGAATTGGGCTTACCGACATTCTCTGATCGGGTCCATGGCCGATCTGGACAATGCCCGCCTGGAAGATGTCATTGCATTCCACCAGCGCTACTATCGGCCCAACAATGCCATATTGGCCGTTGCCGGGGACTGCCGGGTGGATGACGTGTTAGCCCTGGTGAACCGTTACTTTGCCGCCATTCCGGCCGGGGAGGCACCCCCTGAGGTGGATTTAAGCGAACCGGCTCAGAAATCTGAAATTCGGCGGCGCTGGGAAGATCCCTTCGCCCCTCTGCCTGCCCTGGTGATGGCGTTCAAGATCCCTCCTCGCACGTCCGCTGCCTACTACCCCCTCAGTTTACTGGAGCGCTGGTTGGGGGAAGGGGAGAGCGCCCGTTTGCATCGCCGCCTGGTGGAGCAGGAGCAGGTGGCCGCGCAGGTGTCCTGCTGGCTGGATCCGCGGCTGGGTCCGGGCCTGTTCACCCTGTTTGTTCAACTGGCCCCGGGGCGGCAGCTGGAAGACCTGGAGCGGATCCTAAACGAAGAACTGGAGCGGGCGGTTCAAACCAGCCCTTCGGCTACCGAAATGGAGCGGATCCACAATCAGTCCCTGGCCGAGTACTACAGCAAACTGGAACGCTGTTTTCAGAAGGCGGATCTCCTGTGCCTGTACCAGATGTACAGCGGTCGGCCGGAGGATTTGTTTGAGGAGATCGGGCGGCTGGAGGGGCTGGGTGCGGAAGACGTGCAGGCCGCCGCTCAGCAGTTTTTAATCCCCGCCAACCGTACGGTCATCGAAATTGTGCCGGCTGGAGGCCGGTGAGGGTCAGCCAAAGCTCAGGAAAGGACAAAACCGTTTATGGGGAAAGAAAAACCACCGATCAGCGACCAAATTATTGATTTCGCCTATCCAGGGACGGACTCATTTGCCCTTGATAACGGGCTTACCGTCCAGGTGGTTCACCAGCCGGTTTTACCGAAAGTGTTTTTTCGCCTTGGATTTCGATTTGGAGACAAACTGGTGCCCCGGGAGCTGGCCGGGGCCGGGGACCTGCTGGCCAGTACCCTGAAGAAGGGCACCGCTCATCGGGGGTATGAGGAAATCGTTGAGGGCATCGAACGATTGGGCGGAGAGCTGGATGCGGCTTCATCGCCGGACTTTTTCTTTGTGGCCGGCGAATTTTTGGCCCATACGCTGGAGGAAGGGCTGCGTTTGGTCCGCGAGGTTGTTGAGGAGCCGGTGTTCCCTGAAGAGGAAGTGGCCAAAGAACGACAAATCCAGCTGGCCGAACTGCACAATCAGAAAAGCTCGCCGGCTTATCTGGCCAGCCGCAGGCTTTACAAGATGGTTTTTGGAACCCATCCTTACGCCGTGTTTAAAGATGAAAGCAGTCTGGCCCGGATTCAAAGAACCCATTTGAGTGGCCTACATGCCCAATATTTTCGGCCGGAGGATGCTGTGTTGATGGTGGGAGGCGACCTTGCACCAAAGGAGGCCCATGGCCTGGCTGTCCAGCTTTTTGGAGCCTGGAAAGCCAGCAAACAGCGGGCGCAAAGGCCCACCCTTCCCTCGCTGGACAGCACCCAGCCACGCCGAATACACCTTATTCATCGACCTCAGGCCGCTCAATCCACGCTGTATCTGGGAATCCGCCTGTTTGCCCGCAATCACCCCGATTACGAGAAAATGCTGGTAACCAACAAAATTTTGGGGGGCGGCGCCAGTGGGCGGTTGTTTATGAACCTGCGGGAAGAGAAAGGCTACACGTACGGGGCTTACAGCCAGTTGCAACTGCATCAGGAGGCCGGTTTCTGGCTGGCCCATGCCGATGTGCGTCCGGAAGTGACCGCCGCTGCTCTGGAAACCTTCCAGGAAGAAATCCTGCGGATTGGTACCGAGCCGGTGGAAACAGAAGAGCTGCGCACCGCCCAGCGCTATCTGATGGGGATCTTCCCGCTGCAGAACGAGACGGCCTCCTCGGTGGCCCGCCTAGCGCTGGAGCAGATTTTTTACGGCCTGCCCGAAGATTACTGGCGTCATTATCTGGAACGAATCGCGCAGGTCTCCATCGAAGATGTTTTACAAACAGCCAGCCGGTATCTACGGACGGAGCACCTCCAGATTGCTGTGGTTGGCGATGCCGATAAAATTCTGGCTCAGCTTCAGGCGCTGGGACCAGTCCAGGTTTTCGATGTGAATGACCACCCCATTCAGGCATGAGTCGGTGTTCATGCGACCAATTTTTAGCAGATGGCGATGGTTAGGCCCGAGAAGAGTTGCTGGTGGTAAGAGGTTGGAACGGGCCGGAAGGCTGCTCTTGCTGCAGGTGGTTCTGTTGGTGGGATTTTTGCCTGCTGGGGAGGCCGGGCGCGTGATCGATCCCACTCAAGAGGATGTGGCCGCGGCCATCCGAGAGGGCATGGAACTGACTGTTCGCAATCGTTTCGAGCAGGCCGACTCGCTGTTCCACCGGCTCATTCAAAAATATCCCGACCAGCCCTTCGGTTACTTTTACGTAGCCGCCAATTTGCAAGCCTGGATGTTGGATGAAGAGGATTTTTCCCGCTCCGGCCTGTTCCAGCTTTATCTGAACCGCGTGTTGGTCCGGTGCGATAGCTTGGAAAAAATTGATCCGAACAATGGTTGGCTTGCTTTCTATCGGGGCAGCGCCCATCTGTACAAGGGCTTTTTGAATAGCAAATTGGGCCATTGGTGGGGTGCTTATCGTGAGGCCCGGAAGGGGGTCAAGGAATTGGAACGGGTCCTGGCAAAGGATTCAACCCTTTACGATGCCCTGCTCGGTATCGGCAGCTACAAGTACTGGAAGAGTGCCAAAAGCGGGGTGTTGCGCTTCCTGCCGCTCATTGCCGACGAACGGGAGGAGGGCCTCCGCTTGGTGGAAAAAGCCATCGAGAGGGGGCATTTTGTTTATTGGGTTGGCCGGGATCAGCTGGCCTGGATGTTAATCGACAGCAAACAGTGGGAGAGGGCGCTGGCGCTGGCCAAGGAAAATCACCAACAGATCCCGGAGAGCCGCTTTTTTCTATGGACGCTTTCCGAGGCGCTGGCCCGGTCCGGTAAGTATAGGGAAGCATTGCCGGTTTACCGGCAATTGTTGGAAAGTATCCGCGCTGATGGACCCAAAAACCATTTCAACGAACTGCACTGTTTAACCAAAATGGCGGAAATAAACCTTGCCCTCTCCCGCTATCGGGAGGCGGACTCTTTAGCCCGAGCAGGCTTGGCGTTGCCTTTGCGAAGCGCTGTTTCCCGGCGGGCTAAAGGCCGGCTCAAAAAGCTTCGCAAAGTTCTTAAAGTGTGTGCGCCTTTTCTGGCCGGAAGGCAGAAAAATGCCCCTGTTGAGGAAGCCTCGGTGCTCCCGGAAAGATAATGGTTTGCTTACCTGAAAGGTGGGTAGTACAGGCACATTGCAGGCTTAATTGGAGCAATGGGCGGGCTGCCCTGGTCGTTTTCTGAAATCCGCCGGGATGCCCCTAATTTTTTGCCAATAAATTTAATAAAAACAGTTATTTGGTAGTCAATTTTTGGTTCTTGAAAAGCCTTGATTTTTTTGGCAAGTGCCTGTATATTGAATGGCTGTATTAGCATAAGAAAGGGCCATGGGAAAAATCATTGCAATTGCCAACCAAAAAGGCGGTGTAGGAAAAACAACCACAGCAGTCAACCTGGCTTCCTGTATTGCTGTTGCCGAAAAAAAAACGCTGTTGGTGGATGTAGATCCTCAGGCCAATGCCACCTCTGGGTTGGGGGTGGATCCGCAGACCCTTGATTTGAGCGTTTACGATGTTCTAGTCAATCAAGAAAAAATTAGTCGGGTCACCTTGCCTACCTCGGTGGCCAATCTGGAGCTGGTGCCCTCGCACATTAATCTAGTGGGTGCAGAAGTTGAATTGATTCAGGTGATAGCCCGGGAGCAAATTTTGCGTAACGCCCTTGCTGAAGTGCGCAGTCGCTACGACTATGTATTTATTGATTGCCCGCCATCGCTGGGAATCTTGACCCTCAACGCACTGACCGCTGCGGACAGCGTTTTGATTCCCATTCAGTGCGAATATTACGCCCTGGAAGGGTTAAGTAAGCTGCTCAACACGATTAAACTGGTTCAAAAGCACCTGAATCGGAGCCTCTCCATTTATGGGGTGCTTCTAACCATGTACGACTCGCGGGTGAATCTTTGCGGACAGGTGGCTAGCGAAGTGCGCGGTTTTTTTAAGGATAAGGTGTTTAAAACGATCATATTGAGGAATATCCGCTTGAGTGAAGCGCCCAGTTTTGGGTTGCCTATTATTTTGTACGATGCCGGATCGACCGGTGCAATGAACTACATGAAACTGGCCGAGGAGATGCTGGCGAATGAAAACTAAGAAAAGGTTGGGTCGAGGATTGCAGGCGTTGATCCCTGCCGATGTGGATCATTCCCCCTCGGTTGATGGCTCCTCAGCCAGTCAGGAAATTGAAGTTGCCTTAATCGAGCCCAATCCTTTTCAGCCCCGTATTGTCAGTGACGATGCTTCCTTTCAGGAGTTGAAGGATTCCATCCGCGAAAACGGCATTCTCCAGCCGATTCTGGTGCGTTCTATCGGGGACGGTCGTTATCAGGTGGTTGCCGGCGAGCGTCGTTTCCGGGCGGCTGTGGAACTGGGGCTGCGAGCGGTTCCGGTTTACATCAAGGACTCGCTGAGCGACCAGGAAGTGATGGAGTTTGCCCTGGTGGAAAATGTTCAGCGGGAGAATCTGAATCCAATTGATTTGGCCAAAGGTTACCAGCGGCTGATCGAGGAGTGTGGGCTGACTCAGGAGGAGGTGGCCAAAAAAATCGGTAAGGATCGGGCGACGGTGGCCAACGTCATTCGGTTGTTACGCCTGCCCCGGCCCATTCAGGAGAGCCTGCAGCGAGGCGAAATCAAGGAGGGGCATGCGCGAGCGCTACTGGGTGCCAGCGATCCGAGCGTTCAGGAAAAAATTTGGCGGCGTACGGTGAAGGAATCGCTTTCGGTGCGCCAAGTGGAACAACTGGTGCGTAAATATCAGCCCCAACCGCCGCCAAGGATTACCAAGCGGTCTTCGTCCCATAAACCAGCCTATGTGGCCAGGCTGGAGGGGGAGTTGCGCGAGAAATTAGGCACCCAGGTTAAAATCCATGTGCGTCGGGAAGGTGGCACAGTGGAAATTTCCTTTTACTCGAAGGAAGACCTACAGCGGTTAATGGATATTTTTAATCAAATTAAATTTTGATCGGTTTGGGGAGGCTGTGGAGGGGCCATGCATAAGAAACGGCGTAAAAAAGTTCTCAGTATTCTGCTCATTCCCGACAACGAGCAAGCGCCGCGGACCTTGAAAATTCGTTATTCGTTTCTCTATGCGCTTGCCGCTGTTGTGGTTCTGGTTGTTCTGGCTGCTTTATTTGGTGCCGCCAGCTATGGGCTGGTTTTGCGGCAAGCCTTAAAGTCTCAGAGCCTTGCGCAAGAGAATTTGCAGCTTAAAGAACAACTGGCCAAAGTCAATCAACTGGCCGAAGAACTAGAAGCACTGAAATCTTACGGAGAGAAAGTGCGCAGCACGTTACAAGGCTATATCAAATTCGTTGAAAATCCAGAAGAAGGCCGTTCGCCCAGTATGGCTACGCCCACGGGCGTCGGCGAAGGGATGAGTTCAATTTTTGCCAGCATCCCAGTGCTTGCACCGGTTCACGGGTTTATTTCTCAGGAATTTCACTGGCCGGTTCATAACGGAATAGATATCGTTGCTCCGGAGGGAACCCCGATTCGTGCCAGTGCCGATGGCATGGTCGTATTCAGCAATTGGACGACCCGGGACGGCTTTGCCGTGATGATTCATCACGATCGCGGCTACTTCACATATTACAAGCACAATCAACGCAATTTGGTGTTACCTTATCAGTATGTCCATCAGGGAGATGTGATCGCACTGCTGGGCAATTCCGGCGAAAAGTCCTCTGGGCCTCATCTGCATTTCGAGGTTTGGAAAGATGGGCGCCCGTTGGATCCGTTGCGTCTCATCAGGGACCTGGAGCAGGAAGCAAGCAAATAGGAGAAAGTGGCATGGCATTAAAGGTGAAAAATTCACGTGCCGAAGTGGATGAATTGAACTTCATTGGAGTGGGCACGCTACTGGAGGGCAAGCTGGAAACCAAAGGCAGTCTTCGGATCGACGGCAAGGTGATGGGTACGGTGAAAAGTGGGGACACCGTAACCATCGGTTCCAGTGGTGAGGTTATTGGAGAGGTTTTTGCGCGCAACGCCATTGTTGGCGGTAAAGTGCAGGGAAACGTAATTATTGAAGAGAAGCTTATTCTGGAATCTACTTCAGCCCTCAAGGGGAATTTAAAAGCCAGTAAACTGGTGATTGACGAAGGGGCGAAGTTTCAGGGTAAGGCCGATATGGCTCTGGAAGGCCTGATGGAAGGCCGGGAAGCCCAGGTCAACCCGGAAGCGCAGCCTGCAGATGTGACGGAAAATGAAAGCCTCCAGACTAGCGGGTAGTGTGCACGCCAACCCTTCTCCTGATCCGGAAAACTCTCCAGAAAAAAAGCAGGAGTCGTTTTCCGAAACGCTCCGTAAGCTGGGCCCTTACTTGAACATTGGGTATATGTTTGTAGCCTCGGTGCTTGTATTGGCTTACCTGGGCTGGCTGGTGGACCGTAAATGGTCAACCCTGCCCTGGTTTACGCTGCTGGGGGCTTTCCTCGGGATAGGGGTGGGTTTCTACAATTTCTTTCGGGTGGTTTCACGGCCGCCGGAGGATTCTGGGGATGATGAGCCTTCGTGAGTTTTTATTCAAAAGTTTGGTTGTTTTAATTGCCCTGCTGGGGCTTGTCCTGCTGGTTTACTGGCGGTGGGGTAGCAGTTTCCCCTTGAAGGAAGTTCTAAGTGGTGTTGGGCTGGCATACAACAATCTTTTGCTAGCCTTTGTGTTGGTTCGCTGGGGGCTGAGCAGGTCGGTACGGCAGTTCATGATCTCGGTAATGGGGGGCATGTTTTTTAGAATTTTGTTGCATTTTTCACTAATGTTTATTTTAATTGGGCCTTTTGAATTTAAAGCAGTGCCGTTGTTCTCTTCTTTTATTGTTTCCTATTTCCTGTTTATGGCATTTGAAGTGAGCTTTATTCATCGGTGGGCATTGCTGTTAGAGGAAAAGTGAAAATGAGCACAAATGTATTGAGTTTTTCTCCCGAAGGTGCAGAGACCCCCAATCTGGGCGAATTTATTATTCACCACCTTCAGGATTCCCATGAATGGAATTTGTTTGGCTACCATGTGCATTTGCCTACTTTTGAACCGGTTTATTTGTTTGGCATAAAGTTCGATTTATCGATTACGCTTCACGTGGTCACTATGTGGTTTGCCGGCTTGTTTTTGGTGACCGTGCTAGGCCGTTTGTATCGTAAGCCTCAATTGGTGCCACGCGGGCTCGCCGCGCTGGTGGAATCCATTGTGTTGTTTGTCCGGGACGAGATTGCCGTGCCTAATCTGGGGGCCAGATACGGAAAGGTGTTTACTCCCTTTCTGTCCACTTTGTTTTTGTTTATTCTAACCCTGAATTTGATGGGCTTAATACCGATTTTTGCCACTGCCACCGGCAATATCAGCGTTACCGCTTCGCTGGCGCTGATTACTTTTGCAATGATGAATGTGTACGGGATTAAGGAAAACGGGTTTATTGGGTTTTACAAGAACATGGTGCCGCACAGTGTTCCCTTTTTGATGATCCCCCTGTTGTTTTTTATCGAAATTCTGGGTTTGTTTACCAAGTCCTTTGCCCTGGCTATGCGTCTTTTTGCGAACATGATTGCCGGTCATGCGGTGATTTTTGCTTTTCTTGGTTTGATCATTGTTTTGGGGACGGTTCTGGTTTCGGTGTTTGCCGTACCATTTGCCGTGTTTATTCATTTTCTGGAATTGCTGGTAGCCTTTATTCAGGCGTACATTTTTACAATGTTAACCTCGTTGTTTGTAGGCATGGCAATGCACCCGGAACATTAAGCTTTGCTTTTTTTAAAGGGTTTGGTTGTGGGTATAACTGGTTGTTGAGTTTAAAAATGAACAAACGAATGGAGGACTAGGATGGAAGCAGTTGGATTGGCGTTATTAGCCTCGGGAATTGGTGCTGGTCTGGTGGTGATAGGTGCGAGCCTGGGTATTGGCCGGATTGGTGGACAGGCTATGGATGCAATGGCGCGGCAGCCGGAAGCCGGGGGTGCTATTCGAACCGCGATGATTATTGCTGCGGCTCTGATTGAAGGTATTGCTTTCTTCGGTCTGGTGATTGCCTTGTTGTTGATCGTCTTGACCTGATTCGGGGTTCGAGAGAGGAAAATCAACAAGGGGAAGGTATGCTTAAGTTAGAACCTGGAATGATTATTTGGACCTGGATAACCTTTGGTGTTGTCCTGGTTCTGTTGAAGCGTTTTGCCTGGCAACCGCTTCTGGCCATGGTGGAGGAGCGCGAGAATAAAATCGCTGAATCGTTGCGGCGTGCTGATGAAGCGCGCGACCAGGCTGAAGCGCTTTTGGAGGAACAGCAAAAGCGCCTGGCTCAGGCTCAGGACGAAATTGAGGCCATGTTGAAGGAAAGCCGGGCCATGGCCGAGCGGACCCGAGAGGAAATTCTGGCCAAAGCCCGCGAGGATGCCAATCGCATGCTGGAGCGCGCTAAAGCCGACATCGAGCGGGAACGCCAGGCTGCGTTGCTTTCCCTGAAAAAAGAAGTGGCCGACCTGGTAGTAACAGCTACCGGCAGGTTAATCGGAATGAATCTGGATGACGAAAAGCATCGCCGCTTGATTGATGAGTACATCCAGGAAATTGGTAAAGCCAACTGAAGGTGAGGGATTAGGGTGATTCGCTCGCGGGTTGCAAAGCGCTACGCGCTGGCCCTCTTCCAGGCTGCCCGGGAGAAAGGCGCTCTGGAGGCGGTGGAGGCGGATTTAAATTTGCTGAAAGCCGAATACGAAGCCGTTGAGGCTTTTCGCCGGCTCATCGACTCGCCGGTGATTGAAAACCAAGCCAAACAGGAAGCGTTCCGCCGTGCTTTTAGCGGTAAAATTGGTGAGCTGGCGATGAATTTCATGCTCCTGCTCATCGCCAAAAACCGCGAGAGCTATTTTTTACCGGTAATCCATCATTTTCGGGAGCTGTTGGATGCGCATCGCGGGATTCTTAGAGGCGAGGTGCTGGCACCGGTGACCCTGAGCGACGAGCAATTGAAGCGCTTAAAGGCGCAATTGGATGCCCGAACCGGAAAAAATGTTATTTTAACCCAGCGGGTCGATCCCTCCCTTCTGGGCGGCTTTGTGGTTCGTATTCGCGATACCATCATCGACACCAGTTTGCGCCATCAGTTGGAACGCTTAAAGCAACGATTAATTGAGCAAGTGTAAGGAAAATATTTGAGGATAGAGTAATGGCCGTGGATGTAAAACCCGCAGAAATATCTGCTATTTTAAAGAAGCAGTTAGAGGGGTTTGAAAAAGAAGCCGACATTTACGACGTTGGAACCGTGCTCCAGGTTGGCGATGGGATTGCCCGCATTTACGGTTTAAGCCGGGTAATGGCCAGCGAGCTTATTCAGTTCGATTCAGGGGTGATGGGAATGGTGCTCAACCTGGAGGAGGACAGCGTTGGTGCGGTGATTTTGGGCGATGACCGCAAGATTAAAGAAGGGGAAGTTGTGCGGCGCACCAACCGTATTGTTCAGGTGCCGGTTGGCAAATCCCTTCTGGGGCGTGTGGTGAATCCCCTTGGTGAACCCTTAGATGGAAGGGGACCGATTGAAAGCGACGAATTTCTTCCCGTGGAGCGAAAGGCGCCGGGCGTTATTTATCGCCAGCCGGTTAAAGAGCCGCTGCAAACCGGGTTGAAGGCTATCGACTCCATGATCCCCATCGGTCGCGGGCAGCGGGAGCTGATTATCGGAGACCGCCAAACCGGTAAAACGGCCATTGCCATCGATACGATCATCAATCAAAAGTACACCCATCAAACCGATACCCCGGTTTACTGCATTTATGTGGCCATTGGGCAGAAATCCTCGTCGGTGGCACGGGTAGTCAAAACATTGGAAGATTACGGGGCTCTGGAGTACACCATTGTGGTCAATGCGACGGCCAGCGATCCCGCGCCCCTGCAGTATTTGGCGCCGTATGCCGGCTGTGCCATGGGCGAATATTTTCGGGATAATGGGATGCACGCCTTGGTTGTGTACGACGATCTTTCCAAGCATGCCTGGGCCTACCGGCAAATGTCGCTGTTGCTGCGCCGACCTCCCGGTCGAGAAGCCTATCCCGGCGATATTTTTTACTTGCATAGCCGCTTGCTGGAGCGGGCCGCCAAACTGAATGATAAGGAAGGGGGTGGTTCGCTGACCGCGCTACCCATCATCGAGACGCAGGCCGGCGACGTCAGCGCCTACATCCCCACCAACGTCATTTCCATTACCGATGGCCAGATTTATCTGGAACCCGGCCTGTTCTATGCCGGCCAGCGGCCTGCCATTAACGTGGGTATTTCGGTGAGCCGAGTGGGTGGCAATGCTCAGATTAAAGCCATGAAGCAGGTGGCAGGGCGCTTGCGTCTGGATCTGGCACAGTACCGGGAGCTGGAGGCGTTTGCCAAATTCGGCTCGGACCTGGATAAAGCCACTCAGGCCCAGCTGATTCGCGGCCAACGCCTGGTGGAGTTGCTCAAGCAGGATCAGTACGTGCCTATGGATGTGGAAAAGCAAATCGCGGTGATTTTCGTGGGTACCTCTGGTTATCTGGATAATCTGCCGGTGGAAAGTGTAAAGCGCTTCGAAAGCGAATACTTAACCTTCCTGGAAAACAAGTACCCCGACCTGTTAAAAGAGATTCGGGAAAAGCAGGTGCTCAACGACGCGTTGCGTGCAAAGCTGATCAAAGCAGTGGAAGAATTCATGAAACGATTCAAGGTGGAAGCGTAAAGGCTGATGGCGACATTACGGGAAATAAAGCGCAGAATAGGCAGTATTAAGAGCACCCAGCAAATTACTCGGGCCATGAAGATGGTGGCCGCGGCCAAATTACGTCGGGCTCAGGAGAACATTTTTGCCGCCCGTCCTTATGCCTACAAGATCGACGAGTTGATTCAGCATCTGGTGGCTAAAATCGAGAATCCCACCGATCCGTTGCTGGAGAGCCGCGAGCCGGAACGGGTGATGCTGGTGGTGGTGACGGCGGACCGGGGGCTCTGTGGTTCTTTCAATAGCAATATTATTCGAAAGGCCACTCAGGAAGCCGAACGCTATCGGGACAGAGAGGTGAGCATTGTGAGCGTGGGGAGAAAAGGATATGACTTCTTCCGCAAACGGAACTATCAACTGGGAAGGGAATTCATCAATCTGTTTAACAATGTGCAATATCAGCACGCTCAAGCAATTGCCGAATATTTGATTGAAGAGTTCCTGGCCTGTCGTGCCGATCGGATTATCTTGGTTTACAACGAATTTAAATCGGTGATCCAGCAAAACCTCAAGGTGGAACAATTTTTGCCGCTGAGAAAAAGGGAATTTGAGGGTGAGGGCAGTGGCAATTTAGTGGACTATATTTATGAACCATCGCAGGAAGCCCTGTTGAAGGCCCTGCTCCCCAAGCATTTGAATATGCAGGTATGGCGGGTGCTGCTGGAGTCCTACGCGGCCGAGCAAGGCGCCCGCATGGCAGCCATGGAAAATGCAACCGAAAACGCCGGCGAATTAATTCACGATCTGACCTTGTTGTTCAATAAGGCCCGGCAGGCAGCCATTACTAAGGAGATTAGTGAGATTGTGGGTGGAGCCGAAGCACTGAAGAGTGCTTCGTAAGGACAAGAAAACAGAGGGGTAGGAAGAGAACGATGAATAAAGGTGTGGTCAAGCAAATCATTGGTCCGGTAGTAGATATTCAATTTTTGGATGGAGAGTTGCCCGGGATTTATTCTGCCGTTGAGATGGAACGCCCCGATGGCGGCCGTTTGATTCTGGAGGTACAACAGCACCTGGGCGAGAATACGGTCCGTTGCGTTGCAATGGATACGACGGACGGACTGACCCGCGGCATGGAGGCCCATGATTTGGGTAAGCCGATTTCGGTGCCGGTTGGCCCTAAGGTGTTGGGCCGGCTGTTGAATGTGGTTGGCGAGCCCATCGATGAGCTTGGCCCCATCGAAACCCAAAAGGAGTACCCCATCCATCGTCCCGCACCGGCCTTTGAAGATCTGCGTGCCGAAACCGAGATTCTGGAAACCGGAATTAAGGTGATTGATTTGCTGGAGCCCTACTCGAAGGGTGGTAAAACCGGCCTGTTTGGCGGTGCCGGCGTGGGCAAGACGGTGCTGATTATGGAGCTGATTCGGAATATTGCCAAAGAGCATGGTGGTTATTCGGTGTTTGCCGGAGTCGGCGAGCGGACTCGCGAAGGCAACGACCTTTGGCTGGAAATGAAACAGAGCGGCGTGCTGGAGAAAACAGCCCTTGTGTTTGGTCAGATGAATGAGCCGCCTGGAGCCCGGCAGCGCATTGGATTGACCGGCTTAACCATCGCCGAATACTTCCGTGATGAAGAAGGTAAGGATGTGCTGCTTTTTATCGACAACATTTTTCGCTTTACCCAGGCCGGCTCGGAGGTGTCTGCATTGCTGGGACGAATGCCTTCGGCGGTGGGGTATCAACCAACTCTGGCCACCGAAATGGGCGCGCTGCAGGAACGGATCACTTCCACTAAAAAGGGCTCCATTACCTCGGTTCAGGCCATCTACGTACCGGCAGACGACCTGACCGACCCCGCACCAGCAACCACTTTCGCTCACCTGGACGCAACCACGGTACTCTCCCGCCAGATTGCCGAGCTGGGCATCTACCCGGCGGTGGATCCGTTGGATTCCACTTCCAGGATTTTGGATCCCCGAATTGTTGGCGAGGAACATTACCGGGTTGCCAAGTCTGTCCAGGAAATTCTACAAAAGTACAAAGACCTGCAGGACATTATTGCCATTTTGGGGATGGACGAATTATCCGATGAAGATAAGATAATCGTCCAGCGGGCTCGCAAAATTCAGCGGTTCCTCTCTCAGCCTTTCTTTGTTGCCGAGGAGTTTACCGGTCGGCCCGGTAAATACGTCCCCTTGGAGGAAACCATCCGTGGCTTTAAAGGCATTGTAGAAGGCGAGTACGACGATCTCCCCGAACAGGCCTTTTACATGGTGGGGACGATCGACGAGGCCGTGGAAAACGCCCGGCAAATGAAAGAATAAACTTCTTGATTTAAATGGTTGGATTTTTTTACTTAGCAGGCGAGTACTGAAATTAGCCTATTTGACGAGAAAGGTGCCATGGCTGACAAACGATTACGGCTGGAGATTGTGACGCCTCAGCGCCATCTGGCGTATGAGGAGGTTGTCAGTTGTAGCGCGCCGGGTGTACTGGGGTATTTTCAGATCCTTCCCGATCACACCGAATTTGTTAGTGAACTCACCATTGGCGAAATCAAAGTCGAGTTTTCCGATCACACAAAATTTTTTGCAACCACGGGCGGTTTTTTGGAGGTGGTCAATAATCGCGTGTTGCTATTGTTGGAAGCCTGTGAGGCGGCTGAGGAAATCGATATCGATCGGGCTTTAAGAGCGTTAGAACGAGCCAAACGTCGCCTTCAGGAACAATCCCCGGATGTTGATTTAATGCGTGCCAGGGCGGCCCTACTCCGTGCTACAAACCGTCTAAAAATTGCTCAAAAACTATCGCTTGCCGTATAAATTTTTGTTGGATTCGTTTCTTTAAGTCATATATTTACCATTAATTAAAATGGTAGACGGTGATGAAGCTTTCAGCTACTGCTCGCCTTTTTTTGTCTCTTCTCATCTTCCTTTGCTCCGCACCGGTGGTAGCTCAGCAAACCCCTTCCAGGCAGGAACTTCAGCGTCTCTATGAGGTGACCTCCGACCTGGAATTCCAGCTGGCTCTGGAAAAATATGTGCGGGATCGCTTTCTGGAATACAGCGAATTTCGTTTGCCCCAGGAACGCTATCTGATTCAGTTGATGCGCCTGGTCAATCGGGAAATGGCCCGGCGGCTGAAAAACCCTAAGAAATCCCGTCAGAAGTATTTTCAAGAACTGGAGCAAATGCTTCAGGAAATTGAGTCGTTGAAAGGGCGGTTAAAGGCTTCCGGCATCCGAGAGCTGGATAGTTTTGTTGAAGAATTGCAGAAGCGCATTGAGCGGACCATTCGGGCCGGAGAAATCGACTTTAAAAAGAAAAAAGTCTTCGAAGACGCCCTCCAGATGCTGTATGTGGCAGAAGAGATGGTTCGCCTGGATATGAGCAAGGCTCCTCAATCGGAGAACCTGGCCAATCGAATCGTACAGTCCAAGGAAAAGTTGCTAAATGCCTTTGGGGAGGTGAATGTATCTGCGCCGGCTGCTGGCAAACAGGTAACCGTGTACGATCTATTCGAAGCTTGGCGGCAGACTCAAGCGGTGAAATTTCAGACCCGTTTGAATGATGTCCGTTTAGTGCGCCTAAACTTGCTGAAAACCGCCACCCCGAACCAGATTCTCGGCATGTTTCGCGACGAACTGGAGGCGGCCATTAACCATTTCAATCAATATAATTATGAGGTAGCCGAACAACTGTTTGACGACCTGATAAAGGTTTACCCAAACTGGGGAATTAAAAACCTGGACGATGTCTATTTTTACCGTGCCGAAGCCGCGTTTGCTCTCAATCAGTTACAACGGGCGGAGCACTTCTACAAGGAGGCGCTGGAGGCCTATCCGGCCAGTGAGTTTTTGCCCAGGATTTATGCCCGCCTGGTGCAGGTTTCCTATGCCCTGCAAAATTACCAGCAAGCGGCAGATTACGGCGGGCGCTATCGCTCGATTGCTACTCCCGATGACCCCCTTTATTACGATACGGTCTTCCTAGAGGCACTGGCTCATCGGGCTATGGACAACGTGAATCAGGTAGTGGACTTGTTGCTCAACCTGCCGCGGGGTAATCCCTACTATCATCTGGCACAATACATTATTGGTAACATGTACGCTCGCAATCAACTTTATGCTGATGCGGAAAACGTTTATTTGTCTTTGACTGAAGATGGCTCCACCCCTCCCGTAGTGGTTATCCGGTCCTACTACAAGCTGGGTATTTTAAAATACGAAGAGGGCAATTACCCGGAGGCTCTGCGCTATCTGAAGCAGATTCCCGAAAATTATGGTCATTATGATAAGGTACTAAATGCACTGGCCTGGACCTCCTTCCAGTTGGCTCAGAGTAGTGAGGTTGAGCCCAAGGATTACTCCGACGCCTACTGGTATGCCCGGAGGCTGGTTGATAATTACCCTGAATCTCCGTTTGTGCTGGAGGCCACCAGTTTAATGGCTTACATCAGTCAATTGGTGGATTTTCCTGCCGATGCCATTGCAATGTATCGGGATGTTTACGGGGCCAAAATTGCAAAAAAGCAGACTGATGAGTTCCTGGCCGAAAAACAAAGGATTCGCCAGCTTTATTTGCAGGCTCAGGATTTGCAGGAGAAGGCCTTTCAACACAACAACAAAAAGGCTTACCTCGAGGCCAGCAATTTGATCGACCGGCTGGATGAGGAACTTTTCCGTCTGGAGATGAGCGAATCGGCACCGGTTGGGGCAGGGCTTCTGCAGGAGATTGCTGAATTGACTCGCCAGATTAACGAACTGGAAAGATTAAGAAAGAAGGCGGAGCTGGAGAAGGACCGTGAAGCCATGGCGCGAATCGACAGTTTAAAGCTCCGCCTAGCGGTGGTCCTGGACCGGATTCCCACCGGTTTGCTGGAGAAAACGCGGTTCATCAACTACTTCGATCGTTATCCCTTCAGCTACCAGATTAGTAAGGAGAAAAACCTATATCAAACCTTGGTCCAGCGGCGGGCAGAAGCAAAGCAGGAAATGAGCCGAATCGATGCTTCCCTTGCCGATCTGGAACGGGAATTGCAATCGGCACGACGCGCTGGTAATTTCGCTCTGGTGGCAAAACTGGAGCGGCAAAAGAGCGATCTGGAAGCCCTGAGAAACAAGTTCGACGCATTCCTGGCAGAAAGTTATCAGCTGGATGTGGATGCGGATCCGTATCCGGAGTTTGACAAATGGGCCGATATCGGTGCTTTTGGGGTCATTAATGTTCACTTTGAAGAAAAACGAAAAGCCGAGAATCGGCTCAAAAAGATCGCCCAATTACTGGATAAGCTAAACGAGGATTTGGGCCAGCGCAAAAAGAGCATCGAAGACAAAATTAAAAAAATAGATGCGGAGATTCGATTCATGACCATGCGTGTGCGCATGGAAGAACGTCGTCGGAGGCGGGCGGAGCGAGAACGGGAATTTCGGGAACAATTCTTTGACACCCGACCCGGAGAGGTGGAAGAACAAGAATGATTGGGCGGAGGATGATCCCGGTGAAAATCCACTGGCGCACATCGATTTGGACGTTGATCGTACTCATGGCTTTTGGTTTTCTTTTGCTGGCTGGCGGCAAGGGAATGGCCCAGCAACCGGTTCCCCCTGATTCCTTATTTAAAGGATTTTCGGTGGATGAATTGGTGAAATTACGCCGCCTGCTGGCCAAGCAGCGTGAGGCATTGCTTCGTGAGCAGGAACGAAGCCGCGAAAAGGGCCTGGAGATCAGTAAAGATTTTATTAGCAAGACCAAGGAGGAGAGTGCGAATCAGGATAAAATTTTAATCCGTATTGCTGAATACTATGTGGAGGAGGCCCAGCGCCAACTGGATGAAGCCCATGAGGCTTACGAGAAAGCTTACGACGAGTATGAAAAACTCTACCAGGCTTACCAAGCCGGAAAGCTTAAAAAGGAGCCGGAACCCCCAAGAGAACCCAAACCCAATTATGAAAAAGCGATCGCAATTTATGATATTTTAATTAAGAACTTTCCGGAGTCCGACCTGGTTGACGATGCTTACTACAACAAAGCCTATCTTCTTGGGGAGATGGGAGAAGACGAGGCCTCCCGCCAGACCTGGCAGGCATTGATCGATAAATTCCCGGAAAGTGAGTTTGCCGCCGAAGCCTACATGAAGCTGGCCGAATCGTATTTTTATCCCCAGCCCGAGGACAGCAAAGAGGTTATTAAGCAAAAGCTGCACAAAGCGATTCAATTGTACAAAAACGTTCTGCGTTACAAGGACACTCCCCGCTATGACGAGGCCCTTTACAAACTGGGCTGGAGCTACTATCGTTTAGCAGCAGATGAGCCGGAACGATACACCGATGCCATTGTGTACTTTTTGGCGGTGGTTAAGGACGTTGAGAGGGCAAAGGCCGCGGGACTGGAAAAAAACCGAGAGGTGGTTCGTGCCGACGTGGAGCCGGAAGCTCTGGAATATATTGCCGCTTCGTTTGTGGACCCCAACTACCAAAAAAGCGGGGTAAACAACGCCCGCGATTTTGTTTTAAGGCTGGGCAAACCGGATTACGGCCAAAAAATTTTGGAACACATGGGAGACCGCTATGCCAAAATCACCATGTGGGATAATGCAGTGGCAGCCTACCAAACGTTACTGGAATTGTACCCCGATTATGCCTACGCGCCCAGCATTCAGAAAAAAATAGCCGATGCCTATCTGGCCGCTGCTCAACCAGAAAAGGCCTTTCAGGAACGATTGAAGTTGTTCCGCACTTACAATCCCAAATCCGATTGGTACGCTTCCATGGAGCAACGCGATTTACCGGATCGCATCGACGTTCTGGATAACGCCTACCGATTAAGTGAGGAAGCCCTGCGCATCACCATGTATTCCATCCTGAGCCAGGCCAAAGCCCGCGAAGAGAGCGAGGATACCAGTGGGGTTAAGGACCTTTACGCACAGGTGGTCGATCTGGCGCGGCAGTATATTGATAATTTTCCTACTGATGATCACGCTTATGAAGTGAATTGGACCCTTGCGCTGGTGTTGGATACCAAACTGGGCCGGTTTCGGGAAGCCTTTGAAGAATACCTGAGGGTGAGTAACGATTATCTGGAAACCGA